>JAHEFC010000368.1 GCA_024640385.1 Sphingobacteriales bacterium | reverse complement strand
TCAAAAAAGGGATCTATATTTTTGACTGTTAACTTTTGATCAGGTGCACCATCAGCCTGTCTTCTCCATTAACGATCACGTTGAGATAATAATCACCTGCCTGGAGTCCGTTGGAGCCGCTGATCCTGAATTGGTTCTGACCAATTTCTGCGCTTTCTTTCTGCTGCATCACGATAGCGCCGTTCCTGTCCAGGATATTCATGGTCACCCTGGCGCGCTCTTTTAGTTCCACATCGATATTTATGTCGTTCAATGTAAGGTCAGGCGTTGCTGCCACCAGTGATACCTGGCCTGTTTTAAAGACCTGGATCACCAGCGTTTTGGAATGGAATTGTTTTCCATTTTCGTCGGTCATTCTAAGGCGGTAGCAGTTGACCTGTTTTGGATAAATGTCCACCCAGGAGAACTCTCCGGTGCCGTCTGCTTTGATACTGCGGCTCTCCACTTCCGCGAAACTCTCCCCGTCCCTGCTTTTTTCGATGTTGTACCTGAAATTGCCGTTATGGTTCATCTTCCATTTCAGAACGATCTTTTTCGCTTTGTTGGATTCGCCCCTGAATTCAACCATTTTACTGCCTGCTGAAGAGGTACTTGAAATAGTGATCGGTTTCTCGTGCAGTGTGGCATTGATAAAGAAAACGGCAATGATACCTATGATTATAAACCTGCATAAATGACCGAACCCTGTGTAGAATGATGTTTCCATGATTCAATTTTTGATTGACAAATTTGAATTCTGGTAGTCATCAGGATAAGAAGGATCTCAAAGGAGGAGTAAACAGGCCTCTGAAGAAATAGGCCTGTACTGTTATACAACCTCTGATAATATATTTCTCAAATAAGGGTTATAAGAATGATAGTTTCGTATTTTCTACAACGGGTAATAATGGTATTTGCCGGTTTTTACCTGTTGAACAACTTTGAACAGTAATGGAATTCAGCGAAATTGGAAAATGGTTTTCTGGAGATATTGTACGGTTGGCCAATGGCCTGATCTGGGGATCGGAGTAAAATTAGTGCGCTTTAATGGGATTAACAAGGCCCGATTGTTCACATATAGGACCGGAAAATTTAATAGCTTGATTTACAAAACTTCCTCTTCAAAAATTTGTTTATATTTTTTCAACTCGAGTTATGACCCCCGTAATTGAAGTAGAACACCTGAGCAAGCGATTTCCCGGTTTCACTGCAGTGGATGATCTTTCATTTACTGTGAACCAGGGAGATGTGTATGGATTCCTGGGGCAGAATGGTGCCGGTAAGTCAACCACTATCAGGATGCTGCTTACGCTGATAGCGCCATCCGCTGGCCATATCAAGATCTTCGGGAAGGATATCAATGAAAACAGGAATGAGATCCTGGGGCAGACCGGGGCCGTAATTGAGCGCCCGGACCTCTACAAATACCTCTCTGCCAGGGAGAACCTTGCCGTGTTCGCCCGTTTGAGCGGGATCAGGCCTTCAACATCGATGTTGATGAAGAAGCTGGACCAGGTAGGGCTGGCGGACAGGGCTATGTCGAAGGTCAAAACCTTTTCACAGGGCATGAAACAACGGTTAGGCATTGCCGTTGCCCTGGTGCATGATCCTGCACTGATCATTCTTGATGAACCAACCAACGGCCTTGATCCCCAGGGCATAGCTGATATGCGCAACCTGATCATATCCTTAAGTCGCGACCAGGGCAAGACGGTACTTGTTTCTTCCCACCTGTTGAGCGAGATGGAACAAATGGCTACCAGGATGATCATTATAGATAAAGGCAAGAAGATAGTGGAAGGGGAAATGAAAGAATTACTGGATCCTTCCCATGTTCTGCTTGAGATCAAAACCATTGACCAGGAGGCATCCCTGGATTGGATCAGGAGCAGTAGCTGGTCAGTGCAGCCTGTTAAGTTGCATAACGGTTCCATTCAGATCAGGATGGACAGAAAAGATATTTCATCCTTCTCACGTGAACTGATGAATGCAGGAGCGGATATTATTTCAATCAACCCAAAAAATTCACTGGAAGAATATTTTTTAACCATAACAGGGAGGGATCAATATGCGGGAGCTGATCAGGATAGAGCTTTTTAAGATTTTCCGAAAACCAAGAACATTTATTGCATTTCTGGCGATCACTGCCATAGTTGGGCTGATACAAATGGGGTTTTATGTGGATGGGGAGAGCTATATCAACTTTGGTATGCAGACCCTGGCCGATACATTCGATGTAAATGGTAAAGTGCTTAACGGATACCTGCTCGCCTATATCATACTTCAGACCCTGCTCGTCCATGTTCCCCTGTTGATCGCGCTGGTGTCCGGAGACATGATCTCCGGTGAAGCCAATATGGGCACTTTGAGATTGCTGATCACCAAGCCTGTATCAAGGGCGAAACTGATCAGTGCAAAATTTCTTGCTTCTTCGCTTTATACATTGTTACTGCTGATCTGGATGGCCCTATGGGCATTATTTGTTTCCATGCTGGTGTTTGGCACAGATGATATGATCATCATGAAAAGTGAAGTGGTTACACAGATCATTGAGAAAGATGTGATGTGGCGTTATGTAGCTGCTTTCGGTTTCGCCGCCCTTGCTATGATCACGGTCTCTTCCCTGGCATTTTTCCTGAGTATTTTTGCCGAAAATTCAATCGGACCAATCATCGCCTGTATGAGTATAGTGATCGTATTCACCATACTCAATACCCTGAATCTCCCCATCTTCAATATGGTTAAACCCTATCTTTTTACTTCACATATGCTGGGATGGAAGGGCTTTTTTGATGTGAAAGTCAATGCTGATAACGAACAGATCATTGGTTCTGTGGAGAACCTGCCGGCGGTGCTGAGATCTGCCGCCATCCTGTTCTTCCACATCATAGGTTTCTGGGTGGCGTCTGTTGTTGTGTTCAGAAGAAAAGATATCATGTCTTAAGTTGCAGGTCACAGGTTGCAGGTTACAGGTTGCAGGAAAATTGTCTGAGTTAGATCTGTAGTCCAGCATTCTATTTCTTTATATTGCAGAAAAACCGATGAGGTATTTTCTTCTATTTTTTTCACTTGCTATTTCCTTTACTTCTCTTGCGCAGCTATCGAAAGAAGAGAAGCTCATTATTCAGAAGATCGACCAGCAGCTTCCACAGACTTTGCAGTTTCTTGAAGAGATCGTCAATATCAACAGCGGCACGCTGAACATTGATGGTGTAAAGCAGGTTGGGAAGAAACTGGGTGCGGAATTTGAAAAAGCAGGTTTCACCACCACCTGGGTTTCTCTGCCGGATTCTCTTAAAAGAGCAGGGCACCTGGTGGTATCCAGAAAAGGAACCAGGGGTAAAAAGCTTTTCCTGATCGGTCATCTCGATACGGTTTTTGAACCGGATATGGCGGCCAATCCATACAGGAAATTGAATGATTCTACAGTTACAGGGCAGGGTGTGAATGATATGAAAGGGGGCGATGTGATCATTCTTGCAGCAGTCAGGGTTTTACATGAACTTGGTTTACTGAAAGAGGCAACCATCACAGCTTATTTTACAGGCGATGAAGAAAGGGCGGGCCTCCCCACTTCTGTGTCACGTGCGGATTTTATTGAACGTGCCAGGCAACACGACATCGCTTTGGGATTTGAAGGTGCCACGGCTTTGAATACCATTGCAGTAGCAAGGCGGGGTTCAAGCAGCTGGACACTGAAAACTACCGGCAGGCAAAATCATTCCAGTGGCGTGTTCAGTGAGAACTCCGGGTACGGTGCCAATTACGAAGCCGCAAGGATCATCAATCAGTTCAGGACAGACCTTGGAGCTGTGAAATATCTCACTTTCAGCCCGGGCCTCATGGCAGGTGGCACAGAACTCAGAACAGCACCGGGTGAAGTGCATGCTTCGGGTAAAACAAATATCATTGCGCCTTCCGCTGTCGTCTACGGAGACCTGAGATTCATTTCCGCCAAACAGGAAGATAGCGCCAGGCAGGTGATGAGCAGAATTGCCACCACCAATAACCTGGCACAAACATCTGCCTCGATCAGCTTTGAGAATGGCATTCCCGCCATGGAGCCTACTGCAGGAAATTATGCATTGAAAGACAAACTGAGCAGACTGACCATTGACATGGGCCTGGGAGCAACAGAAGCCGGAGATCCTGGGAAAAGAGGTGCAGGAGATATCTCTTATGTAGCTGCATATGTTGACTGCCTGGATGGCCTGGGTGCATCCGGTGCCGGAGCCCATGCCCCGGGTGAAACTTTGGACCTGAAGGAATTTCCAATACTTTTAAAAAGAGCAGCTTTATTCATCTATCGTTTAACCAGGTAATAACATGAAAAAAATCCTCGTTCTCGCTTTGCTTATCTGCATGCAGT
>JAHEFC010000367.1 GCA_024640385.1 Sphingobacteriales bacterium | reverse complement strand
ACTGTTCTCCTGTGTACTTTTTTCCATCCTTCGGAGGGGCGATCCCCGGCGTTTCTATCAATTCAAGCTTTGTGGCATACCAGGTGGTGTGGAGCCTTGGAATAGCAAGGCCCAGTATCATGCCAGGTAAGCCGCCGAAAGATTCGGGTCCGGCAGAGGCAAGGATCTCATCCGTGTAAAAAGCGATCACTACTACTGAATCAAATATCCGGCCTACGGCTTTCCTGCATTCAAAACCCGCTATGGTTCTGGGTTCGCTGGTGATCTTCCAGTCAACTTTCAACAGGCTGTCCTGTACAAGGTATTCAGAACCAAAAATACTTTTCTGCGTGATCCGGGAGCCTTTTTCCAGGTCACGGAACACTATGTTGGAAATATAGTTGATAGACCAGTGGATCTTCTTGTTCTCGGGTTCACGGCCTTCTTTGAAAATCGATGTCTTTTCATCGAAGATCAGGTCGTTATAAGTCACCGCAAACTTGGGCATGGACTCCTTGATCATGGCGTCGAACATGTTTTCTTCTTCCAGAAAACTGTGCTGGTTCGTTCTTCTTTCAAATTCTATTTTCCCTGCTTTGATGAACTGAGCCTGCAGTTCAGAAAAGCATAATATGGAGATCAGTATGATCGATATTCTTTTCATATTACCATCCCGCTGGTTTACCGTTCTTTGAAAAATTCCAGATGAATGAGATCATCAGGTACCTGTTATAAGTATTATAAGTTCTCTCATTAATAAAATTGGAGTTGATCGTTCTCCTGAATCCAAGATTCTTGTTAAGAATGTCAAATGCGTACAGCCTGAGTTTTACATCATCTTTCTTTCCAAACTTCCTGTCAAGCCACATATTCCAGAGCAACACATTGCTGTCGTCAGGGAATGCAGTCGTTTTCTGACGCAGGCTGGCATTGAGTTCCCCGTTCAGTTCCCATTTTTTCAGAAAGAAATAGCCATAATTGAATGAATAATCCTGTAGCCAGTAGTTGGTTTTGATGTCTGTCCGGATGGAAGAATTTGAGAAATTATAGCTGCCGCTGACACGGATCGAGAAATTATATTTTTTCTCAACATTGTATCTCAGGTTTACATTCCCTCCAAGATTTCCGTTCCTGATCACATTCTTTTCAGTGTTGACAAAGTTCACATCCTGCCTGTAAGACAGGTCGGGTCCAGTACTAACGTTGAACTTGGTTCCTTTTATTTTCTTATTCCAGTCGAGGTAGAGGCTGTGGCTGAACACCCCGTCAACATTCACGGTCTGGTATATCCGCCTGCCAATACTGTCTATAAAATTCCTGGTGGAAAATGCATTTTGCCTGAAATTGAACCTGTAACTCATGAAATAACCACTTTCGGTCAACATATCGTAGCGGTTGAAACTGAGGTTGAAATAGTGGGATATCGCAAGGCTGAGATCCGGGTTGCCTATAGATACATTAAGCGGATCGGTATTGTCTGCAACGGGTTGGATTGCATTCAAAGAAGGTTGTTCAGTACTTCCCCAATAGTTGAAATAGAGGTTCCTATTGCCTTTCAGGTTCAGGTTCATGTTGGCCCTGGGGAAGAAATTCAGATAGTTATACTTCAGCGTAGTGTCGCGGATCAGGTCTTTCTGGATCATCGAAGTATAGGAGACTGCCCCTCCAATGGTGATATTGTATTTTTTCATCTTGCTGATCTTGAAATTCATACCTCCTTTGTTCTCCCAGGTGGTAAAATCATAATCATTGCTTAATGCAGGCACAAGCACTTCATATTTTTCATCGCCAGGGGCAGATTTTTCAAGCGTTTTTCTGAGCGACTTCATAGCCTGGTTGGCCAGCTGGTAATTGAATTCCAGGAAAGTTTTTTTACTCAGGGGTTTTGTATAATTCAACATCCCCATGTAGTAATTCTTCTTGTTTTCCCTGATCTTCTGCTGATCGATCAGGTCTTCCCTGACTATAATGCCTTTGCTGTCGTAAAATGTATTTGTCGCTTTCAGAAAACCTTCTGAATTGTTGTTGGAATAATTCTGTCTGATGGTTGCTGAGAATGTATGCCCTGTTTGTTTGAATTTCTTCCTGTACATCAGGGAACTGTTGAATGCCTCATTCTCTGAAAGGCTGGTATTGATCCTGCTGCCCTGGTTGATGGTATCACCTTGCGGATTGATGGATTCGGTATTCAGCGCACTGAAATTCCGGCCTTCACCCTTCAGGCCGCTTACCGTAAGCTTGATCGAGGAACTTGAATCCAGTTTCACGTCATAGGTGCCAATGATGCTGTGACTCTGCTTGGAAGAATAGGTCTTGTTTCTTTCATTGACAAAGAAAGTAGTGTCGGGCATAATATACTGGCTTCGGTTTACGATGTTGGCATCGTTGTCCAGTTTCTTATACCGGTAGGTGCCGTTGAAATTCTTCCTGTCTTTATCCCATTTGTTGGAGAAATGCCCGCCGGCGCTCCAGCTTTTAGGAAGGCCCTCTCCCTGGAAAGTACCCCAGTCAAAATCATCATCAGGGGTTTCGATAGAGATCGATATGCCACCCCCATCCATCATTTCTGTTTGGGCGCCGCCCATTCCGCCGTAATTCATCATTTCCTGGAAATTCAGGCCGGTCCGGCCATCACTGGCCATCAGTCCATGCGCCGCCACTTTCTTCTTTCCCTTGAAATAATTGATCATGGCCGAATTGCTCCAATAATTATTGAGATCAGATCCCAATTCCAGTTTGCCGAAATAACCATTCTTCTTATCCTCCTTGAGTTTGAGGTTCACTGTTTTTGTTTTCTGCCCGTCGTCTATGCCGGTGAATTCGGCCTGGTCAGATTTCTTGTCAAATACCTCCAGTTCGTCTACCATGGCGGACTGCAGGTTCTTGGTGGCAATGGTGGGGTCGTCACTGAAGAACTCTTCGCCATCAACCAGGATCTTCTTGACCCTTTCTCCCTGGGCTGTGATATTGCCGTTCTTATCCACTACAAAGCCGGGCAGGGTTTTCAACAGGTCTTCCACCGTGGCACCGGGCTGCACCCTGAAGCTATCGGCCTTATACACAATCGTATCGCCCTTCATCCTGATGGCAGGGATTGTTTTTTTAATGATGATCTCTTCCAGTAACTTGCTCTTAGGCGTGAGATAGATATTGCCGAAGTCGTAGAGTTGATCTGTTAATGTGAGACTGTCAGAATAGTCACCAAAGCCGGGGTAGGAGATCATCAATACGTATTTCCCGGGTATTGCATTCATGTTGAAAGATCCATCTGCGCCTGCCCGCTTATAAGTGACGAGAACGGAGTCGGACTTACGAACAAGCATAACCGAAGAGTTGGCCAGCTGTTTCCTGTTCACTGTATCTGTTATGGATCCCCTGACGGTGGAAATCTGACTGAACAACCCATGGGTAAATAACAGGGATACCATCAAGGTCATTAGTGCATTTCTCATAAGCGGAATAAAACTAATATTTAATGTATATGCATTATATTAGGATAGTTTAAATGGTTGTTAAATAATATGTATGGCTGCCAGCAGGAAAAACCCCGACAATAAAACCGTGATGGAAGAAAAAAAGAAATATGAGGATGAGCATTTCGTTGATTCAACGAAACCGGTATGGAACTATTCACTTTTTAATGAAGAAGTGATCAGGAATTTTCAGCAGGGTACCTTGTACAATGCTTATGAATATTTCGGTAACAAACAAATCGAAGTGCTGGGACAGCAGGGGACCTACTTTGCGGTTTGGGCTCCTAATGCCACCAAAGTCAGTGTAAAAGGCAATTTCAATGACTGGACCAATGATACGCATCCTTTGTTTGTCCGCCTCGACCACAGCGGCATCTGGGAGGGTTTTATCCCGGCCATACCGCGCGGTGAAGTGTACAAATATCATATCCATGGATTCAAGGGTGTGCTGATCGATAAAGGTGATCCATACGCGCATTTTTGGGAACTCAAACCCAAAACTGCGACCATTACCTGGAATTTTGAATACGAATGGAAGGATGAAGACTGGATGAAGACCCGAAGGAAAAACAATGCACTTAATGCGCCCATTTCGGCCTATGAGGTCCACCTTTCCAGCTGGCGAAGACCTGATAAGAACAACGAAGAGTCCTATTATTCTTACTGGCAGATCGCAGAACAACTGGTGCCCTATGTGAAAGATCTTGGATTTACCCACGTAGAGCTGATGCCAATTATGGAATTTCCTTTTGATGGCTCCTGGGGCTACCAGGGCACGGGGTATTATGCGCCAACATCCCGATTTGGGCATCCCGAGGAATTCATGGCCATGGTGGACTATTTCCATCGCGAAGGAATTGGTGTGATACTGGACTGGGTGCCTTCACATTTTCCTTA
>JAHEFC010000366.1 GCA_024640385.1 Sphingobacteriales bacterium | reverse complement strand
GACATGTTCACGTATGACTCCGATATTGAATGGGATTTTGGTACACCATGGTACAGGCCTACCAGGATCTGCCACGTGACAAGCGGAAGTGAATTTGGATGGAGACCGGGAACAGATAAGTGGTCGCCCAATTATGCAGATAATCTGCCCCCCATGCTTAATATCGGGCAAGGTTCGCCTACCAACCTTGTCTATGGTGCCGATGCAAAATTTCCTAAAAAATACCGCAATGCCTTTTTTGCGTTCGACTGGAGTTTTGGGATCATCTATGCGATCTATCCTGAACCGGCTGGCGCATCTTATAAAGCAAAAGGTGAGGAGTTTGTTTCTGGTTTACCTTTGCCGCTTACAGATGGTGTGATTGGTCCTGATGGCGCCTTGTATTTTATGACAGGTGGTCGCCGCCTTGAATCAGATCTTTATCGTGTCTATTATGCGGGCAATGAAAAGAAGGATGAGAAACCTGCGCCTACGGTATTGACTGAAGCTAATAAAATACGCAGGAAACTGGAAGCCCTTCATACACCCCAGCCGGGTGCAGTGGATATTGCCTGGCCTTACTTAAAAGATAATGATCGATTCACCAGGTATGCGGCAAGAATTGCAATAGAGAATCAACCCCTGGCCGAATGGCAGGATAAAGCACTCAGTGAAAAAGATCCCGTTATACTTGCCCAGGCAGCTATTGCCCTCGCACGTAAAGGCAATGCAGGTATAAAAGGACAACTGCTTAAAGTGCTGTGTGCCGTTCAATTTGCCCGCCTCACAGAAACACAGCAACTTGATCATTTACGTTCGATAGAATTGACAATCACCAGATGTGGAGCTCCGGATGCAACTGAAAAAACAATGATCGCCAATTCACTGAATGCTTCTTATCCTGCAAAAACAAACGAGCTGAACAGGGAGCTCAGCAAGATATTGGTTTATGTAGACGCCCCGAAAGCAGTAGAGAAAACCATGGCCCTGCTGGCTATCGCAAAAGATGATCCGGCCGCACAAAGCACCTTGTCACAATCGTCAGACCTCATCTTGCGCAACCCTCAATATGGAATGGACATCGCCGGCATGCTTGCCAAAATGCCTCCACTCCAGCAAACCTGGTACGCCAATGTGTTGAGTCAGGCAAAGACAGGCTGGACACCCGAATTGCGCAAGAAATATTTTGAATGGTATTACCAGGCATTCAGTTTTAAAGGAGGCCGAAGCTTTGTTGGCTTCATTGATAAAGCCCGCAAGACCGCACTGGCCAATGCGCCGCAGGACCAGGTTGCTTACTACAATAAAATTTCAGGTGATGAATTATTGTCGCAGTCAGGTAACAACCTGGACGTTGGTGTGATACGGCCAAAAGGTCCGGGCAGGAACTGGAAACTGGATGAGGCGGTTAAGGTGATCGATAGTGGACTGGTGAACCGTGACTTTGAGAAAGGTAAAGCTATGTTTGCTGCCGCACTCTGTTCATCGTGCCACCAGATCCAGGGAGCAGGAGGTGTGGCAGGTCCTGACCTGACCCAATTAGGAAACAGATTCACTTACCGTGATATGTTGGAAGCCATTATCTCGCCAAGTAAAACTATTTCTGATCAATATGGGTCAACCGTGTTTTATCTGAAAGATGGCGGGTCGATACTGGGACGGCTTGTTCGCCAGGACAATACCAGATATTATATTGCGCAGAATCCATTTGCCCCTGAAACGGTGCGGGAAGTGCTGAAGAAAAATGTGGTGAGAACCCGTGTCTCGGAAATTTCGCCTATGCTTCCGGGTATGATCAATGGCATGAACGGAGAAGAGCTCAAAGATCTGATCGCATATTTAAAATCTGGCGGAAATAAAGATCATCCCGTTTATTCATCATCAAAATAGCTTGAATAAGATGAACTTAGCTGGTTCTGTTTGGAGTGACAAGGTCACAAATGTATCACAGGTTGGAGGCATAGAAACTTCAGTGCTTGACAATGGCGCCGGCAGGGGATCGCGTATAGCCTGGGTGAATACCGGGACGGGATTGCGTTACAAGGTAGTGTTGGACAGGGCCATGGATATTGCAGACGCTTTTTATCATCAGTACAGTATGGCCTGGCTGAGCCACTCAGGGGTGACTGCGCCGCAACCTCTTGCTGATAAGGGCTTAGACTGGTTGAGAACTTTTGGCGGGGGACTGGTAACCACTTGTGGGCTATCACACGTGGGTGGGCCTGAGAAAGATGAATACGGTGAGCGTGGAATTCACGGCCTCATCAGTAATACGCCGGCTGAAATTATTTCGATCATTCAGCCAGATCCGGCAAGAGGACAATTCGAAATGAGCATCACCGGGATAATTAAAGAAACAAAAATATTTGGTCCCAGTCTTGAATTAAAAAGAACCATTTCTTCTACTTTAGGGAAATCTTCCATCCACATTAGAGACGAAATAATTAACAGGGGCAATACCGCAGCGCCGCATATGTTGCTTTACCACTGCAATTTCGGATGGCCGCTGGCAGATGAAGGTGCCAGGTTGCTTTGGAAAGGCAGCATATTCAGGAAAGATGGCCATGGTGGTCTTATTGCTGCTGAAGCCGATGAGAATATTAGAATGTGTCCACCTGTACTTGCATCTCACAATGGCACGGGAGAAGAAGTGATCATGATAGATACAGCCACTGATGAAAACGGGAAAAGCAGTTGCGGGCTGTACAATCCCAGGCTGGGATTTGCTGTTGTAATGAAGTATTCTAAACTGCAGCTGCCCTGGATGACTAACTGGAGACACTGGTCGAAAGGGGAATATGTCACCGGCATCGAACCTGGAACACATCCTCCCATTGGTCAGTCGAAAGCGAGAGAACAAAAAACGCTGATCATGATCGAACCTGGGGAAAGCAGGAATTATGAGATCGACATCGATATCCTTAATAATGAAACTGAAATAGATCTGATACTTAAAGAACTTAGTTAATCAAACATCAACCACATACTTGCATATGGAAAAACAGAGCTTAGCCCATCAGGCCCTTGAACAGGGAAAAGGAATTTTAAGACTGGCCCCAAACTGGGTGCCCAGGTCATTTTGTGTGCCTGGCAGAAGAATTAAACTCCATCCGGATGATTATTATATTTTAGGCGGAGAACGGGGCGGCATTGATGAGCGCTGGCTTTCATCCACCACGCCTGCCAAGAATGGTCTGCTTACCGGCGTGAATGAAGGACTAAGTGCGGTTGTTTTTAACGACGGAACTTCTGAGAAACAGTTTCTACTGAAAGATGCTGTTGATGAATTGAAAGGGCAATTAATTGGTGACAGGATCTGGAACGAATACGGATCCTGGCCTATGTATTCGAAATTTTTCGATAATATGGGGCCTCTTCCTCATCACGTTCATCACAATGATGAGAAAGCTGCATTGATCGGCCAGAAAGGTAAGCCCGAGGCTTATTATTTTCCTCCTCAGCTTAATAACCACGGTGGAGATTTTCCATACACGTTCATTGGTATTGCTCCGGGAACAAGCAAAGAGCAGATCAAAGAATGCCTGATGAACTTCAAAAAAGGGGATAACAAGATCACGAATTATTCCCAGGCCTATAAGCTTGAGCCGGGAACTGGCTGGGATGTGCCACCTGGCTTGCTACATGCTCCCGGAAGCATGTGTACCTATGAGCCACAGAAAGCATCTGATGTTTTTGCAATGTATCAGTCGCTGGTCAACGAAGCAGTGATTCCGGAAGAATTATTATGGAACGGAACGCCTTCTGAAAGTATTGGGGATTATGACGCATTGATGGATGTATTGGATTGGGAATTGAATGTTGATCCCAATATGATGGCCAATCGATTCATGGCTCCCAGCCCTGTCAGAAACGTAGAAGAGATGAAAGCGCAGGGATATGTTGAAAATTGGATCTGCTATAAATCTCACGACTTCAGCGCCAAAGAACTCACTGTATTTCCCGGTCAAACAGTAACCATTACAGACGCGGCTGCATATGGAATCATTGTGATGCAGGGCCGGGGTAAGATGGGTGTTTGGGATATCGAAACACCTGCGTTGATCCGGTATGGACAACTGACCAACGATGAATTTTTCATCAGTGAGAAAGCTGCGAAAGAAGGAGTTAGGATCGTAAACGAATCAAAAACGGATCCGATCGTCATATTAAAGCATTTTGGCCCTGCTAATCCCGATCTTAAGTTGTGACCTTCCATTTTTTACGGATCTAATAAATAACAATCAACTATATGGATAAGAACAATTACCCCAAACTGCATAATGCCACCTGGCCCGGGATCGTAGGGAAGGGTCCTGATTCCGAACCTCCAATTTCACTGGATCAGCTACTGGAATTTACTGCCAATGCGGA
>JAHEFC010000076.1:5976-12505 GCA_024640385.1 Sphingobacteriales bacterium | reverse complement strand
CCCCAAAGTAATCCCAGAATTGATAGCGGGAGAACCTTCCTTTGGGGCATACACGTAGAGTCCGTAATCATTATTTGGGCTAAGGAATGGATGTTGATACCCACCGCTCCCAGGGTCAGAAAGTTCCGGGTCGGCGAACGTACCATAAATGAATCCATTTGAAGAGGCCCCGTCTATGGTCCAATAGATATTATTCGTCCATATTCCAGAACCAACATTTCCATCAATAATTTTAGCATTGGCACCTTCGGCAATAAATATATTATTGAATACTTTAAGGTTTGAAATAAACTGATCAGAATACATTTTAATTGCATTGACCCCAAAAGAGCTTCGATCTCCCAAGAACTTAGAATACACGGTATTGTTATGAATCCTAATTTCATCAATGATCTTTTTAGACCAGAGTGCAATACCAGAATAGTTGTTCTTGTATCCATCATTTTCTGAAATGTTATATCGAATAGTTATACTCGACATTTTATTACCGGAACCCCACTCAAAAACAGAAAACCCACTTCCTTCATTATCATGAGAATAGCAATATTGAACAACGCAGTTCTGTGAACCGCCATCCACGTCAAAGCCACCGCCATCAACTCCAAGACCACTTTTATTGCTGTATGATTCCGAATACTGAATTATTCCATTTCTCACTTCAGCAAACCAAATACCAATAGGTCCGGCGGTAGGGATCCCGTTTTCTTCGCCATTATTAAAGGCCTCGCAGTATTCTACAAGCGCATTTTCAACACACGCAATGAATATACCCGAACCAGAATGACTTTCCTTATATTCATACACTCCACGGTTATTATATGCTCTGCATTTCCGCACAGTGATATTTCTGTGGTTGAATCGGCTAGCCCATGTATTTTTTCCCCATTCCCAGTATCCATTTGTTTCTATGCCTGCCATCCCGTTATCATGGGCATCTGTATTTTCAATCAGCAACCCATTATAACCTGCACTTGCATTCCCAGGATCTGGTAATTGACCACCAGCATTGGTTGTTTCATTTGGATATGGGACATTAAAAAATAATCCCCGACCCATGAAACCAAATATTTCCAAGTTCATAACAACAATATTCTCCATCGTGCCCGAACTATCGGTATAAAAGAAAACACCATTTGCTGGGTTCACTTTATACCCATCACCTTTAATCACCAGGTCTCTTACTACAATATTCTGAGTATTCTTTGCCAAAATACCACTACCGTATGCCCCGGCATCAATAATCGCCCTGGAGACGCCATATGAACCAATAAGGACCGGCCTGTCAGCTGTGCCACTCTTATTGCTCAAGTCAAGGTTTCCATTAAATATTTCTCCTGATCTGAAAAGAATGGCTTGGCCGGAACGAAGGGCAGTGGTATTCACCTTTTGGATAGTCTTCCAGGGGGTTTCTTTTCTCCTTCCATCATTCATATCATTTCCTTCCACACTAACATAAAAATATTCATAACCAGAATCTGGTAAAGGCGCTGGATCATCTTGAAATGGTATTAGTACTTCATCTTTACTACAACCCTTCAAAACACAAGAAATGAGCAATGCAATTAATAAGTTAGTTTTCATTTCACTAATTTTTCACCGCTCAACAAAATCCAATCCAACAATCGTCCAACTATTTGACCCTATAGTATTCGCTGCCACTTTTGTAGCCAAACCACCAGCAAGCGGGATCTTGTAAATATTGGATCCGGCTATGAAGTAGATAGTGCTCATGTCATCAGAAAGAACCGGATAAATGGGATCAGATATTCCCTGGCTGGTCAGATTTCCAATGAGTGTCCACTCACTGCCTGCACCTTCACGGACATCAGAAGTCACGATCGCATCAATTCCATAATCGAGGTGTAAAAAATAAATCAGCCTGGTGCCATCATCGTTGAAAATGGGAAAAATGGCCCAGTCGACACCACCTTCACTCTGATATACTTTTACTTTATTCCTGCCATCCCAGTCTGATACCACTATATCCGGGTATTCAGAATATGCGATCCTATTGCCATTGGGACTGAACGAAGGAGGACCTGCACTGGAAAATGTATTCTCAAAATTCGTGAGTTTCAAGGGGGTGGATTCACCTGAGCTACCCACCACATTCAGATCCAGTGTAAAATCACCGTTCCAATTGAGATAGGCAATTCTTGAACCATCAGGACTCATTTCGGTTGACTCCAAACCTCCAACATTGCCAATAACCTCTTGCTTTTGTCTCGAATTCACATCGAGGATATATATACCCGGGCCTTCCGCATAGCATAATTTATCTCCTTTAGCAGAGAAGTCGGGGTTGTCAATAAAATGATTCCCCGTAAAGTAATCGTCCAGTAGACCAGCCCTGAAAGAACCATCTAACTTGTATTTCTCCATTTTAAACTGTGAATGTTCGTAGTCCAGTAAAGAAACCACCAGGTAAGGGGCATCAACTGTGCCGTAAGGGGCCTGGCTTGGTGTGGGCGGCTTCGTAGTATCTTCGGGAGGCTGATATGGGGTGTAAGGAGCCAGTGTGTCGTCCTTTGTACAACCGGTCAATATAGCAGAGACCAGCAATGTAACTGTAAAAAGGCGTTTCATTTCATTTGGTTTTAAGGTCCGAACAAAGCAGCGGAACAATGTTCCGCTGCCTGATATTTCTGCTTAAAACAGTCACTCCTGAACATAGGCAAGGTTCATCACCCATCCTGCAGTTTGATCTGCAATTACAGTTTTAAGCTTCGTCGGAGTTCCCCCTGCTACAGAAACCTTATAAATACTCTGAGCACCAGCTGCGTCAGTTCCTATGAAATAAACAAAAAGTCCATCGGTAGAAATGACCGGATACTCAGAAACAGGAATACCTGCGACAGTACCATCAAACATCCTGGTACCTGTTCCCTCTGCACCTGCAGCAACTGAAGACATAACGAGGTCATAGGTTTCATTATTCTGCCCATACTTTGATGAACTGTATATCACTTTGCTTCCATCAACTGTGAAAACCGGGTATACATCGTCATCACCTGACTGGTGGTTTTCAGAAACACGGACCATATTATTTCCCTGCAGATCGGAAACATATACACCGGCATCATCCCAATGACCAGATGCAAAAGTGAGCTTGCTCCCATCGGTACTGAATCGGGCATAAAAAGACACAAATCCAAGTTCATTGCTTGTGATCTTCACGGGTGTTGCATTTTGAGCCGCGTTCACAATATAAAGGTCACCACGCTCATCACCTGTTGGAGAAGCTGAGAAAACGATCTTGGATTCGTCTGCACTAAAAGCAGGAGAGCCTATATCTGAATTGCCATGGGTGTAAACATTTGTAGTTGCTCCTGTTTTTACATCCATCAATTTTAGTATCGCACCTTCACAATAAACCACTTTTTTACCTTTTGGACTTACAGCCGGAACTGCGTATTCATTACCAATGTCAATTGTGCTGGCAATGAACGCAGCCTCGCCCGTGCCATCGGTATTATACTTTACAAGTTTGAAATTGCCTGCACTAAGATCAAGTACAGTCAGAACCAGGTAAGGCGAAGGCGACGCCGGTGGCGGCGTTTCATCTTTGCTGCAACTGGCCAATATAGCAGAGACCAGTAATGCAATGGTAAGTAGGCGTTTCATCATCTTAGGTTTCAACATTAGTGTGTACCTGAGAATCAACGGCCCGCTTGGATTTTGTTTACATAGTTCAGACCAACGATCACTTCATCAGAACCAAGCATGCAGGCAGCCAGTTTAACTGGCTTACCTCCAGGAAGCGGCATGCTGTAAATGAAAGAGCCCCGGGTATCGGAATACCCATAGAAATACAGGGTTTTGCCGTCAACAGAGAAAGTGGGATGCAAAGCCACATTCAACCCCAGGTTTTTCAATGTTGTCAAACGGGTACATGAAGTTTCAGCACCTTCTCCTATGCCGGAGACCACCAGTTCAAAAGGCCAGTCACCCTGGTTGAACCGGTCCGATGCATAGATCAAACCATTACCATCTTTCGTAAACAAAGGTTCACAATCAATATTCCTGGCACTATGCGCCTCCGAAATCCTCACCGTATTTTCCCCTTCCAGGTCCGAGACATAAATGCCATCGTCCTCACCGTTGCCTTTTGTAAATGCGAGCTTTGTTGCATCTGCATTGAAAACAGGATAGGAAGAATAATATCCGGGTGCATTCCGGGTGATATTCACTGGTATCGCACCCGGAATGGCAGCCATCACATAAACATCCCGCCGCTGATACAAAGGATTGTATTCAGAAAAGGTTATCCTGGTACCATCTTCTGATATCTTAGGCAGATCGATCAGTGAATGTTCATGCCGGTAAATAAATGTGCTGCTCCCGGTCTCAACATCCATAACATATATGGAATCATTCCCGATATATACCAGCTTATCACCCCTTTCATTAATATCAGGATATGCATCGAAAGACATGGCTGTGGAAAAACTCCGGTTGATGAACGGTTCTCCGCCCAGTGCACCACTGATATTATACCTGACCAACCGGAAAGAATTGGTTGGCATATCCCAGACTGTGGCTACCAGTAAAGAATTTGTTGACAATGAAGGTTGGACGGGTTGTAAGTCTTCCTTACTGCAGGCGGCTAGTGTTGCTACAGCCACCAAAGCAAAAGCAAGATGGCTTTTCATTTTCAAAGGTTATTTTACAATTTAACCTTATACATTTTTATAAACAATGACTTAACTCATTGTATCGTAAATGGCCTGTTGGATATATCTTATTTATTGATCATACTAATTGCGACCAATCAGTTTTGCCTGGGCAACAATGTATTTTTTCAGAAGGTCGAGATCATGGGCAGATAATTTATTGCCAAAATTCGGCATACCAATTGGCTCAAGCATTCCTTTCAAGACGATGCTGTCCATGATATCGAACTTCACTTTCTGCATGTGCCCGAGATCCGGCAATGCCCCATAATTCTTATCTATCCCTCCATGACATGGCATACAGTATTGAAGATAAATTTCACCACCCCTGCTTATTTCAGCTTTCGTACCTGGATAATCAATATTCAATGGGACCGGCTGCTGCATGGGCTGCATAACAGGCATCTTAGATTTACCATCCAATTTGAATGTATAAATATGAGCAGTATGAACATCGGGAGTAGCTTTCTCCCATAGTGCTGCATTAGAACCTCCCCAGCCTACCTGGAAACTGATATATTGAACCCCATCAACCATATAACTGATAGGAGGTGCAATAACACCTGTACCAACATTCACCTGCCATAACAGCTTGCCATCATCGCCATCATACGCTGAGAGATTTCCATCACCAGAACCTTCGAATACCAGTCCCCCGGCCGTTGTTACCACTCCACCGTTCCAGTGAAAATTATGTTTTACGCGCCATACTTCCTTCTGCTTAACGGGATCCCATGCCAGTAGAAAACCATATTGTTGTTCTTTGGGAGCACTGGAGTCTGTTCTGAAGGGTTTAGACATATTGATATCACCCCCCAGATTCCAGCCAGAGCCTGATCCATATTCTGCCAGCTTCCCAAACTGCCAGGCAGAATCAAACCCATAGGGAAATGATGTAACGCGCGCGGGGATATACATCAGCTTGTTCTTCAGGTTGAATGCCATGGGATGCCAGTTGTGACCTCCATCGAAATTTGGGAAGATCTCCACATTCATGTCTTTCAACCGCGCAAAACTGCTCTCGATCGGCCTGCCCTCCGGCGTCATCCCAACAGCCCAGTTCATATAGGTAAAAGGCTTCGCCGAAATAAACTCTCCATTTGTACGGTCAATCACGTAAAAGAAACCATTCTTCGGCGCCTGCATGATCACTTTCCGCATCTTCCCGTTTATCTCCAGGTCAGCCAGCGTCAGCTGTTGGGTAGCAGTGAAATCCCAGTTGTCACCGGGTGTTGTCTGGTAATGCCACATGTATTCACCATTATCAGGATTCAGTGCAACTATAGAAGATAGAAAAAGGTTATCGCCCCCGCCCGGGCTCCTATGGTCCCTGTTCCACGGTGACCCATTGCCCGTACCTACATAAAATAAATTGAGATCCGGGTCATATGCCATGGCATCCCAGCAGGTTCCTCCACCTCCATAGTTCCACCATTGCCCGTTCCAGGTTTTTGCGGCCATCTCCAGGGCCTTCGATTCAAATGGTTTGGAAGGATCGCCGGGGACGGTATAAAACCTCCAGGCCTGTTTCCCGGTTTCTGCGTCATACGCCGTAATATATCCACGCACGCCAAACTCCGCCCCGCCATTGCCAATGATCACTTTACCCTTTACAACCCGGGGTGCACCTGTGATCGTATATTTTTTAGTGGTGTCAACAGTCCAGATCTCCCATACCGGTTTGCCCTGGGCTGCATCAAGAGCGATCAATCTTCCATCTATCACGCCAACGTATACCTTGCCTTTATACAATGCAACACCCCTGTTCACTACATCACAACATGCTTTCTGCCCAAACCTTCCCGGGACCTCCGGATCAAATGTCCAGATGACCTTGCCCGTTCTGGTATCGATGG
>JAHEFC010000076.1:0-5966 GCA_024640385.1 Sphingobacteriales bacterium | reverse complement strand
CATACATGATGCCGTCCACCACGATCGGTGTGGCCTCAAATCCGCGCCTGAATCCGAGATCAATATCCCAGGCAAGACCAAGCCTGTCAACATTCCCCTTATTGATCTGCATGAGCGGGCTGTACCTGTCTTCGCTATAGTTCCTCCCGTAGGAAAGCCAGTTCACGGAATCTTTGTCTACATGAGTAAGCATTTCGTCGTCTACCCGGAAGGTAGCTTCCTGTATGAAAGCCTGACTGCCAGGCTCAGGCGAAGATTTGCAGGATAAAACAACAGTAGCTGCAAAGCTCAAATAGATCATCTGGCGTAAAAACATAAAACAGGATTAGTTGATAGTATTGAGGATGTTAACAATGTAATTAATTATTCCCGTTCGTCTGAATAAAAGGCCGGAGCAAACTGCGCAGAAACTAATAGATTTTACCTACCTTAATTCCATCAAAGATTGTTTATGACCCTCGGGTCTGGGGCTGCGCGAGCGGCCCCCTTTTTTTGAGCATTGTGATCAGCATCGTTCCATCATGAGACATATCTTATTCTACATCATTTTATTGCTTGTATCCGGGTGTCATCAAACAGATTCAGAATCTAAATTGGCGCGTACAATGGCCGGAGTTTATAACCTTGAATCCGCTTCCTATAAAAGGGACTCCAGGGACAGTGCTTCTCCTGTCAGTAACCGGGTGAAGATCTATACAGGCAAACACTATATCTATGGCAGCACCAGGCCGGATTCCGCAGCATCATTCGGCTTCGGCACTTATGCCTTAATGGACTCTGTCATTAGTGAAAAAAACATTTTCAATTCCTCAGCGTTGGATTCCGCTTTTGAAAAAACATTCAGCATTAAAAGATCCCCGTCAGCTTTTACACAGATCGAACTCGGTGGATCGACGCAAGGGGTGCCATATGTTCTGAGCGAAACATACAAAAAGACTCCTGGATCAGCATCCTCCGATCTCGACGGAGCCTGGGAGCAAATAAGCTTTGTAAACATCACCGGCACCGATACTACGATCATAAAAAACAAACAATACAAAGTATACCAGGGGGGCCATTTCATGTGGGTCCACAGGTACCCATCTGCTTCAGCCAATAAACCATTCCAGACCGGATACGGGTTCGGCATATTCACCATCAAAGACAAAACCATCACCGAAACAATCACCGCTTCCAATTATACAGAGATCATTGAGGCCCCTGTTACCATTTCGTTCAGCCTGACCGGGAATAATCAGCTCGTACTGGTATTCACCGAGGGTAATTCTGTTACAACGGAAACATACCGAAAGCTGAATTGAGCAGATTGCACTTGTTAATTGTATCTTCATAGCGATTAACACTTATGCTTCGATCGATATTCAAAAACCGGGACCTCAGCTGGCTTTCATTCAACAAAAGGGTACTGGAAGAAACCAGTTTTGACGACCTCAGGGTAGCTGACAAACTAAAATTCATCGCCATACATTACAGCAACCTGGAAGAATTTTCCAGGGTGAGGCTAGCCATACTGGAAGAACTTGCACAGAGCGAGATCAATGAAGTCAGCGATGCGTATATCGACATCCTTGCCTCTGCCCGTGTGGAAATATTCCACCAGATCTGCTCTTCCCGTGAGATCATTGAAAAAAAGATCATCCCGGAACTCGAAGCCAAGGGTGTGATACTATATAAGCACGACGAAGATGTGTTGGACATTCACAAAGAACAGGTGATCCGGCTCTTCATGTCCAAAGTGCTCTCTTACCTGCAACCGGTTGTGATTACTCCAAAATCCAAACTCTTCCTTGAAGACAGGATGCTGTATTTCCTCATACACCTGAATGCAGGAAGAAGGCTGGAAGACATCAAGGTGATCCTCAATATTCCCAAGAATGTACTGCCCAGATTCTATTCGCTGAAAAGCCATGAAGGAAAACACTATGTCATTTACCTGGATGATGTCATTCGCATTGGTATCAGAACCTTATTTCCTGATTACCAATTTTACGGTGTCTATTCCATCAAACTGAATCGTGATGCTGATCTTCATCTTGATGACCAGAAAGAAGGTGAGCTGGAAGAATTCATTGAAGAACTCCAGAACCGGCTTGCCATACGAAAATCGGGTTTGCCATCCAGGTTTCAGTACGATTCAGCCATGCCTGAAAAACTGGTTCAATTTTGTAAGGCTGCGCTGCATTTCGAAGGCGGAGAGATGCTTCCCGTTGGGCGTTACCAGGGAGCAAATGATTTTTTTGGCTTTCCCATTCCTGCAGGAACAGATCTTTCCCAGGCTCCATGGCCTTCCCTGAATCATGATAAATTAAAAGTGTACGGTGATTATTTTTCTTCAATAGCAGAACAGGATTATCTGCTGCATTTCCCTTACCAGTCATATGATCATGTTCTGGTGTTTTTCAACAATGCAGTACTGGATCAGAGTGTAACAGAGATCATGGTCACGTTCTACCGGATCGCAGAAGAATCGCATATAGTGAATGCGCTGATTAGCGCTGCAAAAAATGGGAAAAAAGTTAGCGCATTCATTGAACTGAAAGCAAGGTTTGATGAAGCCAATAACCTTCATTGGGCAGAACAGATGTCGAAGGCGGGGGTCCATATCACTTACTCCATACCGGGCATCAAGGTGCATGCAAAAGCTGCATTGATCATCAGAAGGGAGAAAGGGGTGTATAAAAAATATGGCTTTTTCGGCACCGGGAATTTCAATGAAAAAACTGCAGGTATCTATTCTGATATGGGACTGCTCACCTGCGACAGACGCTTATGTGACGAACTGGAATCTGTTTTCAAATACCTGTTCCACCGTATCCCGCCGCCGCATTTTTCCCATTTGCTGGTAAGCCAGTTCGGCAGTGCCGAAAGATTCATTGAACTCATTGACCACGAAATAGCAGAAGCAAGAGCGGGAAGACCCAGCGGCATCACCATCAAGGTGAATAACCTGGAAGAAAGAACCCTGATCAACAAACTGTATGATGCATCACGGGCAGGAGTAAGCGTAAAACTTATGGTAAGAAGTATCTGCTGCCTCAAGCCGGGCATTAAAGGACTCAGCGAAAATATCAGGCTTTACAGGGTAGTTGGCCGTTACCTGGAGCACAGCCGTGCATTTGTATTCCATCACAGTGGACAGCAACTCATTTTCCTTGGCTCGGCGGACTGGATGTACAGGAACCTTCATCATCGTGTGGAAGTTGTTTTCCCTATCCTGGACGAAAATTTAAAAAAAGAAGTGACCGATTATCTGAACATCCAATTCACCCCGGCGGTAAAAACACAGTGGCTAAATGAAGATCTGCGCACCCTGCCATGGCCGGAAAAGCCGGAACTGTATTGTGTGCAGCAGGGGTTCTACGAGTTTCTCAGACAAAAGCAGATGAAACTCCAACAGACAGATTTATAATATTCTAACGTCTACGCTAAACCGATTAATCTGCGATATACCATATTAAGATATATGAAAACATGGTAGGAATTAGATAATCAATGTTATTTCTTTACAGTCCTTGTTCTATAAGACAACACACTAGACAAGTTACCGGCATCCATTTTTATGGGTGCTTCTTTTTACAGCGGAATATTCCCATGCTTCCTGCGCGGTCTTTTCTGTACTTTATTCTCCAGCATGGCGAAAGCTTTGATGAGCTTACGGCGGGTATCCCTGGGTTCAATCACCTCATCAATGAATCCGCGTTCTGCAGCCATATAAGGATTGGCAAAAAGTTCGGCATATTCTTTTTCTTTCTCGATCAGTTTTGCTGCAGGATCTGCTGCTTCTGATATTTCTTTTTTGAAGATGATCTCTGATGCCCCCTTGGCGCCCATCACGGCGATCTCCGCCGATGGCCAGGCATAGTTCATGTCGGCCCCGATATGTTTTGAATTCATCACATCATAGGCACCACCATATGCTTTCCTGGTGATCACCGTAACCCTGGGTACCGTGGCTTCACTTAATGCATATAACAGTTTCGCACCGTTGGTTATGATGCCGTTCCATTCCTGGTCAGTTCCTGGAAGGAACCCCGGCACATCCACCAATACCAGCAATGGAATATTGAAGCAGTCGCAGAAACGGGTGAAACGTGCACCCTTAACCGAACTGTGAATATCCAATACCCCGGCAAGACTCATAGGCTGGTTGGCAACAATCCCAACACTCCTGCCTGCCAACCTTGCAAAACCTACAACAATGTTCTCTGCAAAATCCTTGTGCACTTCATAAAAACTCTCACGATCACAGATACCGATGATCACCTCGCGGATATCATAAGGCACAGAAGCACTTTCAGGAACTATGCTTTCCAACTCTTCCCTGACCTCATCACCAAATTCATAGGGAATTTTAGGCAGCACATCTTCACAATTCTGCGGCATATAGCTCAGCAGTTTTTTTACCTGGTTGATGCAATCCACATCATTCACCGCCGTGAGATGTGTCACCCCTGATTTAGTTGAGTGCGTGGAAGCGCCTCCCAGTTCTTCAAAGCTCACTTCTTCATTGGTTACCGTTTTGACCACATTAGGGCCGGTCACAAACATATAACTGGTCCCTTCCACCATGATGGTGAAATCTGTCATGGCAGGCGAATAAACCGCTCCGCCCGCGCAAGGGCCCATCACCGCTGAGATCTGCGGAATCACGCCGGAGGATTGAACATTCCGGTAAAAAATATCTGCATAACCACCCAGCGATCTCACCCCTTCCTGGATACGTGCGCCTCCGCTATCGTTCAAACCCACCATGGGCGCCCCGTTCTTCATGGCCATGTCCATGATCTTGCAGATCTTCTCCGCATGTGTTTCGGAAAGAGCCCCTCCAAATACGGTGAAGTCTTGCGCAAACACATAGGTCAACCGGCCGTTCACCGTACCGTATCCCGTGATCACGCCATCCCCATAAAACTGCTGGTCTGCCATCCCGAATTCGATGGTACGATGCGTAACCAGCGCCCCGATCTCTTCAAAAGATCCGGGATCCATCAGCAATTCAACGCGTTCACGTGCAGTCAACTTGCCTTTTTTGTGTTGCGCCTCTATACGCTTAGGACCCCCACCCTGCTTCCCCAACTCGATCTTATCCCTTAGTATTTCAATTTTACTCTTCATGATCAACCTTTTTGAATTGGCTAATTAGCTAATTGGCTAATTGTTTAGTGTGCTAATCTTCGTTTCCAACTTGTGGTTCTATGCTGCACCGGAGCCAGGATCTTTTGTTTTTCCTGCCAGTACCTCAATGCAACCAGTGCTGCCGCTTCCGCATTGGCTTTTTGCTTCTCTTTGATTTTTTCGGGCGTGTAATAATTTTTTACAAAATGGGTATCGAACATACCGGATACAAAAGCTTCATGCTCCATCACGAATACACCGAAAGGCATGGTGGTGACCACTCCTTCTATTTTATAGTCCCTTATCGCTTTGATCATCTTCTGTATCGCTTCTATTCTTGTAGGCGCATGCACAATAAGCTTTGCGATCATGGGATCATAATAGATCGGAATACTCATTCCTTCTTCATAACCATCATCACACCGCACACCCTCACCGGTTGGTTTCTCATAACGGGTAAGCGTACCGATAGAAGGAGTAAAATTGGAAAAGGGATCTTCGGCATATACCCTTAATTCAATGGCATGTCCGTCAATCTGTAGGTCCTCCTGTTTGATCTCCAGTTTTTCCCCTCTGGCAATACGGATCTGTAATTCCACCAGGTCCAGTCCGGTGATCATTTCTGTCACCGGGTGCTCCACCTGCAAACGCGTGTTCATTTCCAGGAAGTAAAAATTCAGTTTGTCATCCATCAGGAATTCCACCGTACCCATACTGGTATAGTTGCAGCTTTTGGCCACCATTACGGCAGCCTCACCGATCTGCTTGCGCAGTTCTGGTGTGATAATAGCGGATGGAGATTCTTCAACCACTTTCTGGTGGCGTCGCTGGATGGAACATTCGCGCTCAAA
>JAHEFC010000365.1 GCA_024640385.1 Sphingobacteriales bacterium | reverse complement strand
GGGATCTACCAGCAGATATACTGACACGCCTTTCAGATTGGCGTCGGTAGGTGCTTCATCGAGCTCAAATATATTGAAACCGTTTTTAGAAAATATATGCCCCCACATGGAGAACCCACCATTGTCTTTCTCCCACCATTTGTAATGGGTCACCACCGTATTTCCAAATGCATTGGTTTTGGTTTCCCTGTTGAAATAATTATCCATGACCACTTTCCTTCCACCGCCGATCTTTAAGGTGGGCAACATCTCCATTTCATTACTTGCGAGAATGAAGGCCCCCACTCCTTTAGGATCGTTCACGATCACGGGTTCGCTCATATAATATTCAAAACTTCCATCGCGGTAAGGATTACCCCCAAGCCCCGACACTTTTACAGTACCATACAAATTGGTTTGGCCGTTCTCCGTTTTAATGAATTGCTTCACCATACCCGCGTACCCCTTTTCCGCCATACTGATCCTCGAGGCCGGCAGATATCCCATTCGCACACCTTTCGCCACCGAATACACGAACTGGCTGCTGGCCGATGCTTCGAAATAATTCTTCTCCTTGCCAGGACCATCATAAGCCAGGATATCCTTCCACAAGCCTGTGTTCTTATCCTGTTGTTTTTCTATCGCGATCACCAGCCGGTTGAGGATGGCAATTAGTTCTTTACGTTTAGGATGATCTTCAGGAAAATTCTCCAGCACATCTACCAGCGCAGAGGCATACCAACCCATGGCCCGGGCCCAGAATAATGGTGAATGACCAGTTTGCCGATCAGCCCATTTCTGTTGATGGGACTCATCCCAGGCATGATACAGCAGCCCTGTTTTTTCATCGCGTGCATGTTTTTCCATCCAGATGAACTGATTCGCTATATCATTAAAAGCCGTGTCTTCTTTGGCAAGCATGGCATACTCTGTATAAAATGGAGTACCCATATAAAGTCCGTCCAGCCACATCTGCCAGGGATAGATCTTCTTATGCCAGAAACCTCCTTCTTTGGTGCGCGGCTGTGTTTTCAATTGTTCACGAAGTGATTTCGCCGCCTTCAGATACTTCTCTTTTAATGTAACCCTGTAAAGCAGTAACAGGAGCTTGCCATTGTTGACATGGTCGATGTTATATTCATCCGGTGCATATCCCTTAATGCTGCCATCCTCTTTCACGAAGTAATCCATCTGTTTCTGGATATAATTAAAGTACTTCACATCACCGGTGTTCATCCAGATGCCTTCAAATCCTTTCAGAATCACGCCCATATCATAGGTCCATTTTACCGGCTTGCCTTCCAGCGAAAATGAGTCTTTCCAGGTGGTCATTACGGTCTCAGCCATCAGTTGAGATAGTGGCTTCTGCTGAGCCTGGAGCTCAGCTGAGCAAATAAGAAACAGTATGATGATGGTTGATCTTTTCATTTTGAAATCAGACTTTTATCCGATGCGCCCAGATCGTACTTTATTTTTTCTTTGGCCCTTGAGCCGTCGATATTCGCAATATTGATCTTATTGCTTCTCTCACCACTAATACGGAACAGCAATTGGCTGCCATTTTTGTACTTCACATTGTCAAATACCAGGTTGTCGCTTTGTGTTATGTCGATCACCGGATCAGTTTCTTTACTGATCACTGTAATATTTCTGAAACTGATTCCGGAAGCCTCCTGTATGTCCATGCCCTGATCGGCCTGGAGTACCATGTTCTCCAGTACAATATCTTTCACATGCATTTCAGGAAGTCCGCGCACAAATACTGCTTTTGCCGCACCATAACAATACACATTGCTGATATGGAAATTTCTGAAAACCGGAGTGGTTTCATCAACAGGTTTGGGCTCAACTTTTGGCAATTCTCTTTTTTCGCCCGCAAGTGGTACAGGATCCTTTGCCGCATAGTACATGTCGAACAAAATGGCTTCTGCCGGAATGTCTTTCATAAAAATGTCTTTAATGAAGATATTCTCTACCACGCCACCTCTGCCGCGGGTTGTTTTAAAACGAAGTCCAATATCAGCACCAATAAATGTGCAGTTGCTCACATAGATGTTTTTTGCACCACCACTCATTTCTGAACCGATGACAAATCCGCCATGCGAAGAATATACCGTGCAGTTCCTGATGATCACATCCTGAGTGGGCATATTTCTTTGTCGGCCTTCAGCATCCCTTCCACTCTTCATACAAAGCGCATCATCGCCAACATCAAATACCGAATTCTCGATCAAAACATTCTTACAACTTTCCACATCAATACCATCCCCATTCTGTGCGTACCATGGATTCTTCACGAATACATTTCTTACCGTAAGATGTTCACTCATTAAAGGATGCAGGCACCATGCCGGAGAATTCTGGAAGGTGATTCCTTCCAGTAATATGTATTTGCAATTACTCAACACCACCAGGTTAGGCCTGAGAAAATCCTTTACACTGTCGTAAAATGCTGGCGTTTTATCAGCTGCTACTGCCCCGGGGTTCACCATCTTTGAACCCTTCACTGATTTCTCCGAAGGATACCAGGTCTTCTTGTCTTCACTCAACACCCCTCCTGACGTGACCAGTTTTTTCCACTGGGTCTCATTCAGTTTATCTTTCTTTACCATCCGCCAGGCATCTCCATTACCATCTATGATTCCCTTGCCTGTGATGGCAATATGCTCCGCACCGGATGCCGATATGGGCGACTGGTTTCTCATTTGCGCTATACCCTCCCAGTTTGTTTTTACCAGTGGATACTGGGAAAAATCTTCTGTGAACAGCAGTGTGGCACCTGCAGCCAGGTGAAGGTTGATATTGCTCTTCAAAACAACAGGGCCAGTCAGCCAAAGCCCCGCCGGCACCAACACCACACCACCACCTTTTTTATTCAATGCATCTACCGCATCATTGATCGCTTTTGTATTCAGGCTGATACCATCTGATTTCGCGTTGAACCGGAGTATGGATACCGTATCCTTACGAAATACCGGTTGCTTAACCCTGGGCAAATTCCATTGTTGCGCTGAAACGCAGAGCTGCGAAATAAGGAATAGTAAGATGAATAATGATGATCGCATCAGCATGTTATTTTATTGCATTTTGACGGCTTGCCGGGCCAGCATAACCCATTTGCCAGATTGCTTTTGCATGATCAGTAATATCTTGATATGCGCTTCTCCCGCCTTTCCGCCATCGTTGGTTTTGGCGTGTAGTTCATGACGTACTATAGCAGTATTGCCACTTACGGAAATGGTTTGATTGGCAAGATCAATGGTCACAAAATCGGAAGCTCCGCTTGCGAGCTTCTCTACAAATTCCTTCTTGTTTTCCACTAAGCCGCCGCTGTGTCCATAACTCAGCTTCTCAGCACTGATCTTCTCCAATGCTGACCTGT
The DNA here is from genome assembly GCA_024640385.1 of Sphingobacteriales bacterium. Classification (GTDB taxonomy): domain Bacteria; phylum Bacteroidota; class Bacteroidia; order Chitinophagales; family Chitinophagaceae; genus Pollutibacter. The sequence continues at coordinate 1,004 of JAHEFC010000365.1, read as the reverse complement.
CACCGTCCACCATGGCTTTCCGTAAATACTCCACTGCTTTAGCAACTGCGGTTTCCTCTTTACTCTGGGCATGTACTGACAGTGCCAGTACCATAAAAGGAATGAAAATTGTTTTCCTCATATTATTTGTTTACCTGTGATCAAATTTTCTCTATGCGAAACCAGTCCACATCAGCATAGCCTGGATCATTTGTTTTTAATTTTCCTGTACAGAACAAGCCAACCTTTGCACCTATCCATTTCCCTTCCTTAGCAATATGCTTATCAGCTATTGGCTGATATGATCTGCCATCTTTACTATAACTGAATTCACATACACCGCCCCTGGCCACTTTAACCCGAAGGTAGATTTCCGGGCCATTCAATTTTTCAAGATCGGTCAGTGTTTCTGCTATAGTTTTATCCGCGGCATTCCTGCAACTGCTGTAAGAAATATAATTTCCATCCGCTTTCTTTTCCACTGACAGATAAGCAATATCCTGACCTGATATGATCAACCCTGCTCTCTCTCCTTCTAACCGTGCATTGAAAATGATCTTTGCTGTTGCCATGAATTCCTCAGCAGGAAATTTCTGCAACAACAAATTGGGGACCATCCAGTAGTTCCTGATACTATCGGGCATCGTAATGGCAAACAAATTTAAACTCCCGGCATACGGGAAAGCCCAAAACGTTTTTGGATTGGCCTGCCATTGCCACTGCAGGCCCAGGTATTGATCATTGAACTCATCTGATTCAACCGGAGTCTGTACCTGATATCTGCCAGTGACAAAAGGTTTTTTAAAAACAGCTACCGGCTCCCCTTTACCATCGCCATCTTTATCATTTCCGATCACTGGCCAATCATTCACCCATTTCATGGGTTGAAGATGTACTACTCTCCCATATGCATTCCTGTCCTGGAAATGTATAAACCAGTCTTCACCCGATTCAGAGTCAATCCAGGCGCCCTGATGAGGGCCATTCACATTTGTTTTACCCTGGTCCAGCACTACCTTCCTTTC
>JAHEFC010000364.1 GCA_024640385.1 Sphingobacteriales bacterium | reverse complement strand
GTTCAGCGTATTCTGTTCTTTGGGAGTTGACGAAGTGGGTTTAACGGCGATACGATATACCAATTCATTGCCGCTACTAATGCCTCCAACAATACCTCCGGCATTGTTTGTCCTGGTATGCCCCTCCATATCTTCGATAGCATCATTATGGTCAATGCCAAACATCTGTGCAGCTTTAAAACCGGCACCAAATTCAACACCTTTTACTGCCGGAATTGAAAAAGCAGCATGAGCAAGCAGTGATTCAACAGAATCGAAGAATGGCTCGCCCAAACCAAGTGGCAATCCGGATACCCTGCACTCCACGATACCGCCCACAGAATCTTTGGCATCAATGGCTTTCTGCAGGCCTCTTTCAATATCTGATTCACCACCAATTTCAGTGATGGTGGCAACTACAGAAATATCTGAAAGTAGTTTTTTGGCAATAACGCCGGCAGCGACCAAAGCAACAGTGAGCCGGCCTGAAAAATGTCCCCCTCCCCTGTAATCTTCAAATCCGCCATACTTATGGTGAGCTACAAAGTCGGCATGTCCAGGCCTGGGTACTGACCGAAGCTTCTCATAGTCGCCCGACCTCGTATTCTTGTTCTCAAATAAAATGGTGATAGGTGCACCTGTTGTTCTGTTGTTGAATAAGCCGGACTTAAAAATAGGAAGGTCCTCTTCCTGCCTTGGAGTGGTTCCTTTCTGGGTCCCACCTTTCCTGCGCTCAAGATCGTTCAAAAAATCTTCAACCACCAGGGGTAGGCCTGCAGGACAACCATCTATATTCACACCCACAGATTCACCGTGTGACTCCCCGAAAATATTGACCCTGAATATTCTGCCGAATGAATTCATTTGCTCTTATTTATTGTATCTCCGCTCCAAGGGACCTGATATCTTCATAGAAATCAGGATATGATTTATTGATCGCTTCTGCTTCTTCTATGATCACCGGCCCGTCTGCCCTTAATGCAGCTACAGCACAAGCCATGGCAATGCGATGATCGTGCCGGGAATGAGTGGAAGCTTGTTTCAATGTCTTAACCCCTTCAATGATCATCAGGTCATCCTGGAGATCGATCTGAACACCCAGCTTCCCAAACTCTTCCTGCAAAGTTAAGGCACGGTTGCTTTCTTTATGCGTTAACCTGGAAGCTCCTGAGATCACCGTTTTCCCTTCACAAACTGATGCCAGCGCAACCAATGGTGGAAACAGATCAGGACATTCAGTAGCATCAAAATGGAATGCTTTCAGCCGGCTCTTTTTCACTTCGATCTTATTGCTCATGATGGACATGATCACACCTGCAGATTGCATAGCCAGCAACACGGCTTTGTCGGCCTGGGTTGAAAATGGATCCAGGCCTGTCACCGCGATATCTCCACCAATGGCCCCTGCCACTAACAGGAAAGCAGCACCGCTCCAGTCGCCCTCCACCTGATAATGCAAACTGTCTTTCTGAAGTTCGTTATTACCGGGAAAATAAAATGTTTTGTGGTCATTATTTATCACGGTCCAGCCAAAATCTTTCAACACTTTCAGGGTAAGATCGATATAGGGCTTGCTTTTCAGATCCCTGACCGTAATGGTAACATCCTTTGCACCGGCAGCAGAGAAAGCCATCAGCAGGCCAGTGAGGAACTGTGAGCTGAGTGAACCATCTACCTCAATATTCCGGGGATGCAGTGGACCTTTGATCACCATTGGGAGTTTGCCGCTATCAGACTTGATACTTATACCCAGTTGTGGGAAGATCTCATCAAAAAAATCCATGGGCCTTGACCTCAAACTTCCACTACCCGTTATCGTTAGTTCTTCTGAGCTTAATGCTGCGATAGGCGTGAACATACGGATACCCAAGCCACTCTCACCACAATCGAGAATATTACTTACGGGCTTTATTCCATTGCTGGCCACGCGTAAAATCTTTTTTTCTGCAACCTGCAACCCGTCACCTGCTACCTGCTCACTATTCACAATTGCCCCAAGTCGCTGTATATTCTCCAGCGCAGCCTGGTCATCATTGCTGGTGCCCGGATTATGGATAACCGTTTCACCTTTCCGCAAAAGCGCTGCCGCCAATGCACGCTGCATCGAACTTTTTGAGGCGGGCGCCTCTATTTCTCCTTTTAATACAGATGGAAATACTTTGATTGTCATTTTGATCCAAGCTTTTTCAGCGTTTGTTCCAGGTTCCTCATTTCGATCGGATAAACCACTCCCTTTCCGATCTTGTCTAACAGTATATAATTCATGTGCGTACTGACACGTTTCTTATCCATTTTCAGAATATTCAGCACCTTATCCATGTTGAATGATGCAGCAACGGGCAATCCATATTGCTCCAGCAGGGCAGCAACTTTTTCCGTTCCGGAAAAACCGAGAACCTGTTCAGAGATCCTGCAGGCATATACCATACCCAATGAAATGGCCTGTCCATGGGATAACTCATATTGCGTTTCAATGGCATGCCCCAGGGTATGACCAAAATTCAGCAGTTTGCGATCTCCTTTTTCAAATTCATCTTTCTGCACCACTTTGGTTTTCAACAAAGCATTTCTTTTGATGATCAATGCAAGAAGGTCTTCATTCTTCTGAATGGAACTGACGTCTTCTTTCTGCAGGATGGAGAAAGCCTTTGCATCTTTGATACAGGCATGCTTGATGATCTCTGCAAATCCGTCTGACCAATGATGCCCGGGTAATGTTTTCAGTAAACTGGTGTCATATAACAGGAAAGACGGCTGGCGTATCACGCCTACCATATTTTTATATTCGCCCACGTCGATCCCGTTCTTACCTCCTATCGAAGCATCCACCATGGCCAGCAATGACGTGGGAACAAAACCGAAATTCAGTCCCCGCATATAGATCGAAGCAACATAACCAGTCAGATCTGTGATTACGCCCCCACCCATTCCGATCAGGGTGGTTTTCCTGTCGGCCTGCATTTCAATCAGGGTATCGATCACTGCGTCAACAGTTGCCTGTATCTTGTATTCTTCTCCGGGCTTAAGACTGATCACATTCCAGCCTTTCAGCTTTTCTTTATGCGCGGCAAACACATTATCATCAGTGATCACTATGGCATTCTTTTTATCTGCCAGCCCGCCCAGTTTTTTAACTGAAGCGGAGAAATAATAATCAACAGTCTTTTTTGAAAATGAATAACGCTCAGGATTCATCCGGATTGATTCTTGTTTTATTGATTAGTTCCATTTCCTGGAGGAATGATTTCTGCTGGTGGTATTCATCCTGCTTGCTGATATAATCCATGGTTTGGGCATATGCGCTGGGACTCACCGTGAAGGCTGTATAGTCCTGTTCCCATGAAAATTCTTCCTGCAGAAATTTACTCTCATTGATGAATTTCACCGATTCTTCCTTCAGCTGTTTTACCAACTGAAGCAGGTTCTGGGCAGGATGCATCTGTAACAACAAATGCACATGATCTGTTCCTCCGCCGATGTTCAGGATCCTGATCGCCTTTTCACCTGCATGTTTTTTGATCCATGCATAGTATACAGCGCGAAGTGACGGTTTAAGCAAGGGCTTCCCATCTTTCACTTCAAAGATCGCGTGTATGAAAAGATAGATCCTGTTATCGTGCATACTATGAATTCATGATCCTGTTCTGCCTGTTGATGGATTCCATATGAACCGCATCCAGGTATTTGGTAATGAACTCCCTGCTCAGACCCAGTTTATCAGATTTCTGGAAAGCCCTTTCCAGGATCTGGTTCCACCTGTTGGTCTGAAGGATGGTCACGTTGTTATTCTTCTTATACTCACCGATCTGCTCAGCGATCTTCATTCTCTGCGCCAGCAGCTGGAAGAGTTCGTCGTCCACATGATTGATCTGTTCCCTGAGTGTATCAAGAGCAACATGGAAGCTTTCTGAAGGTACGTCTTCTTTTCTCCAGATGATCTCCGCCAGCATCTCACCCAGGCGCTCTGGTGTAACCTGTTGTTTGGCATCACTCCATGCATTATCGGGATCGATATGGCTCTCGATCATCAGGCCGTCGAAATCAAGGTCGATCGCCTTTTGCGCCACATCCATCAGGATATCCCTGCGTCCGCAAATATGCGATGGATCATTGATGATCATCATGTCAGGATTGCGTCTTTTCATTTCAATAGCGAGATGCCACATGGGTGCGTTCCGGTATTGGCTGTTGCCATAGGCGGCAAACCCGCGATGGATAAGACCGATATTCTTGATACCAGCCCTTGCCACACGCTCAACAGCGCCTGTCCACAGTTCCAGATCCGCATTGATCGGATTCTTGATCAGTACAGGAATGTCAACACCACGAAGTGCATCAGCAAGTTCCTGCACGCTGAAAGGATTCACTGTGGTGCGCGCACCGATCC
>JAHEFC010000075.1:11245-12623 GCA_024640385.1 Sphingobacteriales bacterium | reverse complement strand
TCTGGTAACGGCAGCTTTAAAAGAAGATTCGTCATTCAATGCATATCTGACAGTGATCCTGGGTTCCAGGCCACCATAATTCTTTACTTTCTCACCACTTCCGTATACTGTACTGTCCAGCTTATTCCCGTCAGCATCCCTCACATAATCAGTATATGCGCCCACCTGCTGGAACCCTGAAAACCGAAGTCCATAATTCAGTTTCAGTTTTTCACTGATCTCCCAATCGTCCTGTATATATATCCCCAGTTCGTTGGCATATTTCACCTGGGCGTTATTGGGTTCAAACACAACCGTATCCTGGGTTCCGGAAACAACCGATGGCGTAAAACGGTGGAAGGTATATTGGGCGCCGAATTTCAATTTATGCGAAGTGGAGAGGAAATAATCAAAATCAGACTTCAGACCGATATCCCTGATCCCGCTTTTCAGGGTCACATCGAAATTGTCCTGCCTGGCTCCAAAATCAAATTTGTAATCGTTATACACCGCTGTGGTGTTCGCAAATAATTTCCTGTTGAACACATGGTTCCAGCGTAATGAGGTAGTTGAATTGCCCCATGGGATGCTGATATTGATCGAGCGTTCAGAATTGTTGAAATCAAAAACATCCCTGCCGAAATAGCCTGATAAATAGAGACGGTCTTTATTGGAGAATTTATAATTCACCTTGGCATTCATGTCGTAGAAATAATATCCCGACCCGTAAAAAGAACTGGACTTGTCGATAAAGGGTTTTGCCAGCACATCGATATAGGTTCTTCTTCCGGAGACCATGAATGATGCCTTATCATCTACGATGGGTCCCTGCACAGCGATCCTGGACGCTATGGTGCCTATTCCACCCTCCACCTGGTATTCCTCCATATTCCCGTCTTTCATGGCTATGTCGAGCACAGACGATAGCCGACCGCCATACTGCGCGGGCATTCCACCCTTGATCAGGGATACGTTTTTGATCGCATCGCCATTGAACACGGAAAAGAAACCGAACAGGTGGCCGGGATTGTACACTACGGCATCGTCGAGCAGGATCAGGTTCTGGTCCGGACCGCCACCGCGCACGTAAAGTCCGCTATTCCCTTCGCCGGCATTTCTGACGCCTGGTAAAAGCTGCAGGGCCTTTAATGGATCTACTTCTCCAAATATTACTGGCAGGGAACGGATCTTGTTCATAGACAGGTCTATCTGCCCCATTTGCGCATTCTTCACATTGCCGTCCCGTTTGCGGGAAGAGATCACGATCTCCTGCGACAATGAGGATTGGGCAATAATGGCCATATCGATTTCCAGGTTACCATTCAGTTCAATGGTTTTTTCCGATGCCACATAGCCGACAAAACTGGTGATGAGTGTATAGCTGCCTGCGGGTAAAGTG
>JAHEFC010000075.1:0-11235 GCA_024640385.1 Sphingobacteriales bacterium | reverse complement strand
TGATGGAGTAAAAACCGTATTGATTGGTGTTTACTCCCCTGCCCTGTCCCTGGACAGTAACAGAAGCGCCGATCAGTGTTTCGCTGCTAAGGGAATCCCTCACATATCCGCTGATGGTATACCGCTGCTGGGCCATACCGCAAGAGCAGCACAGCAGTAAAACCAAAAAGGTCAGCGATCTTCCCCTTAAATACATTCAGTTATTTTGCGTAGGCCAGTGAATCCTTTACTTCGCCACAATGCAACATGCCGGAAGCATATTTGGGATGTTTTTTCCCGAGATATGGATTCACTACTTCCCGGTTGTTACTGAGCCAGAATGCGGCTTCATTATCATTGAATGCCATGGGGCACATCTGGTGGTAGACAACAGATTCATTGTATTGAATGGCCTGCAGCATGGGATATAGATTCTCAGTGATCATACTGAAAGACCTTTTCTTTTCAATAAGGTCAGTTTCACCTGCAAGGGCTTTCGCCTCGGAAGAAATACTGCCGGAGAAGTTTTGCAGGGTTATCGCCAGTGTACTGTCTGTGATCTCTTTTGTATTTACGCTGTCTGCAGCCATCACCAGCGAAGCCGCTGCCTTATTGGCCGCTGCTGTATCGTATTCCACCAGGGCGTCTTTAAGCTGGTAATAAGAAGCCAGCAGGTTGGTTATGGAGGATGTGGTCGCGGCGCTGACCTGAACGGTTTTAGCAGTCATTGCCTCAGCGGGGGCAGATTCGGCCTTTTCCTCTTTTTTATTGCCCGAACAGGCAGAAAAAATGGCTATTGCAGATAATAAGAACAGGTATTTCATCATCACTCAATTGATCGTCAAAGATAGCACTATCTCGCTTCTTCCATATTATCTGTAAGTTTGCAGCCGGTTTAAATTATTATTAAGGATGCTGGCAGGATTGCAGAATGTTACTTTCGAATTTGGGTCAAGGGTGATCGTGGAAAATGCCACCTGGCATATTCAGCCTATGGAAAGGATAGGATTGATCGGTTATAATGGAACCGGGAAATCCACCCTGCTTAAACTTTTGTCGGGCGAATACAGTCCCTCAGAAGGTACCGTAGAGAAAAGCCGGGGAATCAGGATCGGGTTCCTGCACCAGGATCTTCTGAGTTTTGACACCAAGGATTCCATATTGAATGTGGCCCTGGGTGCTTTCGAAGAAGTGCTTAGGCTGGAAAGAGAAATTGAGGAGCTGGGTAAGGAACTTGAACATGAGCAGGATGAGAAAAAACTGATAGAGTACACGGATAAGCTCCACGAACTGGAACTGGCCGGAGGTTATACTATTCATCATAGAACGGAAGAAGTATTACAGGGACTGGGTTTCTCCAATGCCGATCTGCAGCGGCCTTACCGCGAGTTCTCCGGTGGCTGGAGAATGAGGGTGTTGCTGGCCAAGATGATCCTGCAGGCACCTGATCTGTTATTGCTTGACGAGCCTACCAACCACCTTGACCTTCCCTCTATCGAATGGCTGGAAAAATACCTGCAGCATTACCAGGGTTCGGTAGTGATCGTGAGTCACGATAAATATTTCCTGAACCGGATGGTCACCAAGATCGTAGAGCTTTACCAGCAGCAGCTGCATATCTATGCAGGTAATTACGATTATTACGAAAAAGAGAAAGCGCTGCGGATCGAAATGCAGCAAAGGGCATTTGAGAACCAGCAGGATTATATCAGGCAGCAGGAAAGATTTATTGAGCGGTTCAAAGCCAAAGCCTCCAAAGCCGCCCAGGCACAGAGTGTGATGAAAAGGCTGGAGAAACTTGACCGTGTGGAAGATGTGAACATTGAGCGGCCCAATATCAGGATCAACTTCCAGGTGGATAAAGTGCCTGGAAGGGTATTATGTACCTTGAAAGATGTGTCGAAGTTTTTCGGCGATGTCAGGATCGTGGAACATACAGGGGCAGAGATCGATCGCGGTGATAAGATCGCATTGATCGGTGCCAATGGAAAGGGTAAATCAACCCTGTTGAGGATCATCGCCGGCACTGAAAGTTTCCAGGGAGAAAGAGTTTGGGGACATAATGTACAGGAGAGTTTTTATGCGCAGCATCAGCTGGAAGCATTGAATGTCAACCATACCATTCTGGAAGAGATGCTGCATTGCGGCAGTCAGAAAACGGAGCTCGAATTAAGAACCCTGTTGGGATGTTTCCTGTTCAGTGGTGATGATACCGATAAAAAGATCAAGATCTTGAGCGGAGGCGAAAAAGCCAGGGTGGCGCTGGCCAAAACCATTGTGAGCAAAGCGAATTTCCTGATGCTGGATGAGCCTACCAACCACCTCGACCTGCATTCTGTGGAACTGTTGATCGAAGCGTTGAATAAATATGAAGGCAGTTTCATACTGGTGAGCCACGACCGTTATTTCATTTCCAAAACTGCCAACAAGATCTGGGAGATCGTAGACGGCAAGATCAAGGAGTTCAAAGGAACCTATGATGAGTGGGTGGACTGGAATGCCAGGATGAAAACAAAACAGGCGACACCCGAACCTGAGCCGGTGAAAAAAGAGGTCAAAGAGGTGATCAGGGAGGAAAAAAAGCGGGAACCCATTGACGTCAACAAGCAGAAAGAGCAAAAAAAGATCCAGAGAAAATTTGCTGAATCGGAAGCCCTGGTAGCGGAGCTACAGAAGAAAAAAGCCGAAGGCGAGGCTTTATTGGCTGACCCTGCGATCTACTCTGAAAAAAATAAATTCCAGGATGCTGAAAAGCAATACCAGTCCACACTCAAGCGTCTCACTGCTGCCGAAGCAGAATATGAGAAGCTGTTTGAGGAGATGATGAAATTTGAATAAATTTCAGAAAGCCAAAAATTTAGAGAGTCAGAGAGTCAGAACGGCAGAGAGTCAGGATAAGAATTCTGACTCTCTGCCGTTCTGACTCTCTGACTTTCTAAATTTTTGTTTTCTTCCATTTTCCTTTCCTGAAAAGATACCACGCCGTTAAGGTGATCACTGTTTCAGCCACAGGTATTGCAATGAATACTCCAAGCGGCCCCATGGCAAGTGTTTTTGCCAGGAAATACGCCAGCGGTATCTGTATACCCCAAAAACCGAACAGGTTAATAATAGTTGGCGTTCTTGTATCTCCGGCACCATTGAATGCATTCATCATGACCATGCCCAACCCGTAAAACACATAGCCTGTGGCAATTACACGCATGGCCAGTATGGCATAGTGCGTTACTTGAGGATCCTGTGTGAAGAAAGAGACGATGGGCTCCGCCAGTAAAAGAAAGATCACCGAAACCAACAGCATGAAAATTGCATTATACTTTGCCGCTAGTTTGACGGACTCCTCTGCCCTGGATGGATTCTTCGCCCCCAGGTTCTGGCCCACAAGTGTTGCCGCTGCATTACTCATACCCCATGCAGGCAGGATGAAGAACATGACCACGCGGATAGCGATCTGGTATCCTGCTGAAGCTTCGCTCTGGCCCGTTTGCACAACCAGGCTGGCCAGTACGATCCAACTGCCGGAACCGATCAGGAATTGAAGCACCCCGGGGAGCGCAATACTGATCACCGTGCGGATCAGCTTCCAATCCGGCATAAAATGCCTGAGCCTGATCTTAGCTGTGTTATCATGCTTAAACAGGTGATAGACCTGGTATATTACACCCGCTCCCCTCCCAAAAGTGGTAGCAAGCGCAGCGCCCGTTACACCCATCGCGGGTATGGGTCCCCATCCCCTGATCAGTATTGGACAAAGAATGATATTGCAAAGATTGGCCAGCCACAAAGAACGCATAGCCATCATGGCATCTCCCGCTCCCCGGAATATGCCATTGATCAGGAACAATAACATGATCACCTGGCTTCCGCCCATCATGATCCTTGTATAGTTCCCACCCGTTTGTATAGCATCCTCTTCAGCACCCAGCAAACGCAGTATCTCACCGGCATAAATAAAACCTGGTATACTGATCAGCAGGGTGATGCCCACAGCAAGCAGAATAGCCTGAGCGCCCGACCTCGCAGCGGCTTCAGGATCTTTTTCCCCGATCCTCCTGGCTACCATGGCAGTTGCTGCCATACTGATCCCCATAGCCAGGGAATAAATGATGGTAATTACAGATTCTGTAAGACCAACTACTGACGTCGCATGCTTTCCAAGATGACTGACAAAATAAATGTCTACCAGCGCAAACACACTCTCCATACTCATTTCGAGTACCATGGGTATGGCCAGCAGGATCACTGCCGTTCGCAAATTTCCCTGAGTATAGTCATGCTCTTCGCCTTTCAGAGACTGGCGAATAACCGTATATAAAGAAGAAAGTTTTTTCTGTATAGTGATTGAAGACATATGATGTTCATTATAAAATAGAAAATAATCCGGCTATCTAAAAGCCGAATTGAAAAGAAGGGACATAAAGATCACAGAACAATCATATGCTAAACTTGACGCCACAAAATAACAGAAAAAATTTTTCCCCTGCAACCACATAATGATGTGAAAGGGAATTATCCATAGTAATTGGAGGATGCTTATATTACCAACTAATATTATTTTTAGATAATTCCTGTTTATGACCAATTCGAGTTTATCGATCCACAAACTGCTTCTTTTTGCCGCCTTTGGGTCCCTTGCTGTTTATGTTTACGCAGGGCTGGTTTTAAAAACAGACTGGGCCGGTTGGTTATTGATGCTGTTCTTTGCCTGCCTTGCGCTTAGCTTCCGGGGGTATAAGTCACTCAGGGGGCTTTCATTCACGGTTTCCATTTTTGCAGCGGTCAGCCTTGCTCTATATTATCCGCAATATTTTACCACCTGGAATGGATTCAAACTATCCCTACTGATCACGCCTTTGATCCAATTGATCATGTTTGGCATGGGCACCTCCATGAGTATCAAAGATTTTGCCGGGGTGATCAAAACTCCGAAAGGTGTGATCCTGGGCGTAGTCAGTCATTTTATCATCATGCCCTCGCTGGGCTTCACCCTGGCCAGTATTTCCGGTCTCCCGGTTGAAATTGCAGCGGGCCTGATACTGATCGGCTGTTCACCAAATGGACTTGCCTCCAATGTGATGTCTTACCTGGCCAAGGCCAACCTGGCGCTATCCATTACCATCACTGCTGTTTCCACCCTACTGGCTCCTTTTGTCACCCCTTTTCTGATGAAGATCCTGGCAGGAGCATTTGTAGAGATCAACCCCCTGACCATGATGTGGGATATTTTCAAGATGGTGATCATCCCCATTGGCGGGGGTATCATATTCAACAGGTTGCTGCATGGAAAAGCCAAATGGCTGGATGATGCCATGCCGATGGTGTCTATGTTCAGTATCGCTTTTATCATCACCATCATTACTGCGGCCGGCAGGGATAACCTGATCTCCGGGGCCCTGGTATTGATACCGCTTGTATTGATCCATAATATATTTGGATATTTCCTGGGCTATTGGTCGGGCCGCTTATTCAAAATGCCGGAACGCGACTGCAGAACCATTGCCATTGAGGTGGGTATGCAGAATGGAGGACTGGCATCGGCCCTGGCAAACCAGATGGGAAAAGCTGCTACATTGGGCCTGGCTCCTGCCGTGTTCGGCCCTTTAATGAACGTTACCGGATCTATGCTGGCATCTTACTGGCATAAGAAACCGATCAAAAATGCCGATGGCACAATTGTAGTGGTTGATGAAAAAGAACTGGCCGCACATAAACATTGATAAAGAGATGAAGAAATTATCATTACTGACCTGCATATTTTTCCTGGTCATATCAGTTACAGCCCAGACGATATCTAAAGATGAACTGATCTTCCTGACATCAGAATGGAAGGGAGAACGATTTCCTGATGGCAGGCCAAAGATCGCAGATGATCTGCTGGTCAGGGCCCGGAAGATCATGATAGACGATGCATGGACCGTACTGAAAAATGAAGGGTACCTGAATCAGTTTGAAGGCAACTGGAAAATGGTCTACGATTCCGTACCTGTTATCGGAAGGGCAGTAACGGCCATGTTCATGCCCACCAGGCCCGATGTGGAAAAGAACATCAAAGAACGCGGCGCCAAAGCAGGAAGAAAAGGCAATACCAATGCATGGCCGATAGAGATATTGCAACCCGGCGATGTGTATGTGGCTGATGCGTTTGGAAAGATCGCAGGCGGCACACTGATGGGATCCACCCTGGCCAATTCAATTTATGCAAAAACAGGTAACGGGGTGGTGTTCAACGGCGCATCGCGCGACTTGCAGGAATTGAAAATGATCAAAGGGAATTTCAATGCATTTGTCCGCGACTTCCATCCTTCTTTCCTGGAAGAAACCGTATTGGTAGGACTGAACACACCCATACGGATCGGCCATGCCATGGTATTGCCCGGAGACCTGGTGATCGGTTTTGGAGAAGGCGTATTGTTTGTACCGGCACATCTTGCAGAACAGGTAGTTAGCACTGCAGAGTTTGTAGTGCGGAAAGATAAATTCGGATACGAGATGGTTAAAACAGGTACCTATTCTGCAGGGCAGATCGACAGCCAGTGGACGGACCAGATCAAGACCGATTTTCTTAAGTGGCTGGAAAAGCATCCTGAGCTTGGCAAGATGACAAGGGAAGATCTGGATAAGGTAATGAGCAAGAGAACCTGGTAACCATCACTTCCTTTCACATATCTTATCTACTATCGTTTTCGCCACAGTGTTTGGCAAAACATCTATCCATCTTTTTTCTGCAGCAGATGGCGTTACATCATCAAGCAGTGCACCGGTATTGGTAAAGTCTGTTCTTTTACGGAGAATATATTTATGCATTCCACAATCAATTAAATAGATATAAATCGAATGATTGTAATTCTCATATCCTTTGATAGAACGTCCCCTGGAACGTCTTAGATCCATTTGATAGTTGGGTGAAGTAGTAGTTTTGACCATGCAGGAAAAATATCCCTCTTCATTCTTTACTGAATTCTCTTTCAGATAAATTTGTACAGCTCCATCTTTTGATTGGCCAACATGCGTCCACTCCTGGGAGAAACCTGCCAACATAAATAAAATACACAGGAACGTGAATGATGTTTTCATACCTGAATTTACGATTTTTACCCGTCTGTGACCCGGTACCATTTTCACTCGGTCATGAAACGGAAACTCATGTTACTGAACGACCAGAGTTTTTTCCCTTTTGGAATTGAAACGGCACCAGATTTTTTCCCTTTGTTGTCAACCGAAACTTTTATTGGGATGCGCAGGTAATCGCCTTTTTCGTAATTAAAAGTGATGCCATCATCATCATATAATTCATACGATGCGCTCTTTTCTCCATAATGCCTGATCTCAAGGGGATGCGCAGATCCATCGACACCGTCGTTCCCGGCATACATAGGAATGATCCCACCGTCTTTTACAAAAACGGGAATGCTGCTTAGGCCTGGAGTTACAATTATAACCTCTCCCTCACCTGCTAGTTTACCGGTATAGAAATCATACCATTTACCCTTTGGAAGCACCACTTTCCTGGAGGTTTCCCCTGCAAATAAAGGCGCTATCAGGAGGTTATCTCCCACCATGAATTGATCTTTCATTTCTTTTTTTAAGGCAAGTGCGTAAGGATTATCTGTACCATCTTCTTTTCTCGTCTCCACCGTCGCTGCAGCCATAAATCCCGGCTCCAGGTTCATAGCCCGCATCGGGGGAGTACCATAGAACGTGTAATCTGCGAAAGCAGTATATAAGTATGGGATCAGCTGCATGCGCAGGTCAGCTATAGCTTTCACGTCGTTTTCAACATCGGGAAACGACCAGGGCTTTGTGCCATCTGACCAGGCATTCAGCATCGCCAGCGGCGAGAAACAAACGGTCTGCATTCTGCGCAGCCACTCTTCTGAAGTTTTCGAGGCCCGCACTTCCGGAGTCCATAACACGCCAATGAACGAACTATTTACAAGTGCGGTGATGAAATCGCGATGATCGTAATAGTCGTTATACAACACATATGGGAAAGAAACAGATCCTGCATTAGAGGCCCTTACCAGTCCATAGGTTCTCATATTCTGCTGGCGGTACATGTCAGTTGTAAATCGCTGCTGCAATGACCCATAGATCTGCCGCAACTGCTCCGCGGAATGCCCGGAAGGGAAAGAGGCTATATCAGGCCATAGCCAGTTATCGAAACCGTCATTCTCATCCATCTTGAATCCGCTCACTCCTGAATCCAGCACATTTGTTTTAAGATGGGTGCTCATGATCTTCACTGCTTCCGGCATGGTGTAATCCGGCACTACACCGCACCATTCTGTATGTGATGAAGTATAGGGTTCAATAGACTTATAGACAGTAGACAAGGGCGAAACACCAGGATTTATCCACACATTGGTTTGAATATTCTGTTTCTGCAATGATCTGGTAAGCTCCAGCGGATTCGGGAATCTTTCTTTATCCCATTCATAGGTACATGGATAACTTCCCGTCATCCAACCTGGCTCCAGGCCAATGACAGAAAGAGGAAACTTCTTTTTTGAAAACTCTCCCACTTCCCTCATTACGTCTTTATCCGTATAAGTTACAGGAACACGCTGCCAGAATCCAAGTCCCCATTTGGGAGGCAAACATCCACCACCTTCGTAGAGATTAAAGCGCCTGACCACATCCAGCATGGTGGCTCCTGCAAACAGAACGATGTCCACTCCTTCGGCAGGTACCAGTATTTCAAGGTTATCAGAATAAGGCTCAGCCGTCCATTCCTTATCCCGGCTGCGGTTGTACACTTTAGGTGGATTTTTGCTGTCTTTACGCACACTGGTACCTACATAAATGTCGAGGTATCGTGCTGAGTTAATGAAGGCACCATAGCCTCTTGATGATACAAAGAAAGGTACAGGTGCATGAGTTCTGCCATTGTCCTGACCACCATAATGATCCATATGCAAGCGAAGGATTCGACCGCGTTGTTCCACTGTTTTAAAATTCAGACCTAGTCCGTAAATCTTTTCATCTCTCTCAAGCGGAAAACGGATAAATGTTTTGCCATCCCTGAATTCAAATTTCAGGTCCTCTTTTTTTAAAGGAAGATCTGCAGCAGGCATTGCATTTATGGCAGTTATTTTGGGAGTAAGACTGAGTTGACTGGTAAGATTCATTTTCTCGGGGTAGCCGGCCCTGACATGCCATATTCCTTTGGCCTGCTGTTCCCAATTTACCTGTCCCTGGGCAAAGGAAAATAAAACACAGACCAATAAAACGCCGATGGTAAAGATTCGTCTCTTCATACAATTCAATATACCGATAAATATTTCAGCTCTATGGCCCAGCTTGGCGCTGAGTATTTGTATATAGAGGGTTTTCTCTATGCCGGCAATTCTGTTTTCATAAACAGGATAGTTTTTTTCCACTTGAAAACCATTGATTCAACATCCACTTTTGTTCAGGAGATATTACAATCTTTCCAGGTTCTTGAAGCAGAAGAATCTATCAGGGCCTGACAAACTTTCTGTGTTTCTAAAGCCTCTTTAAATGTTGGCGAGCAAGCCGTTCCGGTTTCCAATGACTTTAGAAAATCAGCCACCTGGTGCACAAAAGAATGCTCATATCCAATGCCCAGCCCTGGCACCCACCATTTGTTCATGTAAGGCTGCTCTCCATCGGTTACATGGATGGACCGCCAGCCTCGCAGATTCGACTGATCGGAATTATCAAAAAACTCCAGGCGGTTCAGGTCGTGCAGATCCCATTTAATGGAAGCATTTGCTCCGTTGATCTCAAAAGTGTACAATGCTTTGTGTCCACGTGCATACCGTGTAGATTCAAAAAGACCCAGTGAGCCGTTGTTAAAATGACAGATGAAAGAGCAGGCATCGTCTATATACACTTTCTCCACTTTCCCAGTGAGCTGGTGCATCCGTTCTTTTACAAAAGTTTCTGACATCGCTGATACATCCTTTATGCCACCATTGAGCCATATAGCTGTATCTATGCAATGAGAGAGCAGGTCACCAATTACTCCTGAACCAGCAACTGCAGCATCCATACGCCATAGGCCTTCTCCGCCCTGGGGCAGGTTTTCATTGATGGTCCAATCCTGCAAAAAATTCGCCCTGTAATGATAGATCTTTCCCAACTTGCCCGAATCAATGATCTGTTTAGCCAAAGTCACTGCCGGAATACGCCTGTAGTTATACCAGACCGTATTTGGCACCCCAGCAGCCTCTATAGCCTCCACCATCGCCCTGGATTCTTCCATGTTCCTGGCCAATGGCTTTTCACAAAGGATCATTTTTCCAGCTTTGGCCGCAGCAATCGCAATTTCAGCATGCGTATCATTAGGAGTGCAGATGTCTATTGCATCTATATCTTTCCGTTCAACTATTTTTCGCCAGTCTGTCTCGGTAGTTTCATATCCCCATTGCTCCGCAAATGCTTTCAACTTGGCTTCATTCCTGAAACAAACTGCTTTTAGAACTGGTGTATACTCCAATTCAGGAAAAAAGTTGGGTACCCGCTTATACCCGTTAGAATGGGTCCTTCCCATGAATCCTCCACCCACTAATCCTATGTTGATCGTTTTTTTTGTTGCCATTGAGCTATTTTTTGATTGAGGAGATTACTAATTATTTTCCCGCTTCCTGCCAGCCATGGGCATCCCGGACCTTGACCATTACAGCCAGTATATCGTTCCAGGTCTGCTGCCTTGTCAGTACTTCATTAGGGAACATGCATCCATCCCAGCAAATATGTTTGAAGGCTTTTGTAAGCGCTCCATTTTCATCACGCAACCAAAAACCGGCATGTCGTGCAATATCTAGTTTACCATTTGGGTCAGTAGCCTGGCAATGCCTTCCAGTCTTATCATGGGAGCCAGATCCAAAGACCGTTCCGTCATTTTGCGCCACATGAAAATCCAGGGTCCATGGACGAAGAGCCGCTGTCAGTTTTCTCAATGCATCATCTAATGCCTCTGTGTCGTCCCATGTAAAATCCTCGGGTAAAATGCGGTCCTCGGGACTATTGTATCCCAGCAAGTATAATAATGTATGTGCCATGTCGGCCTGAAACCCTATGTTGGGGCGATCCACAGCCTCCAGGGTATCAATCATTGCTTTCCAACTATGCATGCCGCCCCAGCAAATTTCGCCTTCTGCAGCTAGCTTTTCTCCAAAGTCTGCTGCTACATCACATGCTTCACGAAATGTCTGGGCAATCAGTTTGGTGTTGTTCACCGGATCGGCGGCCCAGGCTTCTGGTTTACTCGCTGAATCAATGCGGATGATC
>JAHEFC010000074.1:10943-12658 GCA_024640385.1 Sphingobacteriales bacterium | reverse complement strand
CAGCGAATGCTGGCCTTCTTGCTTTGAAAGATCACTGCATTTTTTGCGTATTTCTCCAGGATGTCACCTACCTCAATTTCACAATTCCCATCAAACCAGACCTCCTGCATCTCGCCGTATTTACTAAGCACTTCGGTAAGTTGTTGCCGGAATATCTTATTATAAGCTTCCTGCTTGTTTGGGTCAACGGTTTTTCCCCCGCTCCCGATGCCTGCCCCGTAATGCACATCGCCCGGATAGAGATATATGCCCAGTTTGATATTGTATTTTTTACATGATGTTACCAGCTCCCGAAGAAGGTCTCCTTTCCCCGACTTCCAGGGCGTATTCTTCACACTATAGTCTGTAGTGGATGTTTGCCACCAGCAAAATCCGCCAACATGTTTGGCCACGAAAATGATCTGCTTTGCGCCCCAGCTCTTGGCCACCTCGCACCACTGGTCTGTATTGAGTTGTTTTGGATCGATCTTCGACAGATCGAAATCGCCTTTCTCGTCGTATTCCTTCCCCAGCCAGGTGGCGATACCAAAATGGATGAACATGATCCTTTCCCTTTCCTGCCATTCGTATTGAACGTGGGATGGTGTAGCCAGTTTCTGTGCAAAAACCCTCGATGTATTGTTTAGTAAAATGAACAGGAAGAAGAGATATTTGACCATAGGACTCTTATATCGCATAAATTACACAATAGTGAATGTAATTTTGACACTAACATGAATCCAGGAAGAATATTTCTCGCCCTCATATTTCAGCTGACCGTTTTTTCCGCTTACTCACAGATCACCGCTTCAAAACTTTCGTTCAAAACACTGCCATCCACCTGGGATGAAGGTTTGCCATTTGGCAATGGTATGCTGGGCGCCCTGATCTGGCAGAAAGAAGGTAAGCTGCGTTTTTCACTGGACCGTGCTGATCTTTGGGACCAGCGACCCATGAATGGTTTACACCGGAATGAATTCAGCTATGCCTGGGTGCAGCAGCAGGTGCAAAAAAAAGACTACAAGCCGGTACAGGAATATTTCGACAAGCCCTACGACAATGAACCTGCTCCAACCAAAATTCCGGGAGCAGCTTTTGAAATTCCTTTTGCTGCGTTTGGCCAGCCCACCAGATCGGAGATCTATTTGCGATCAGCGTTAGGACTTGTTGAATGGGAATCAGGCACGAATTTGAAAACTTTTGTCAGCGCCGTGAGTGATTTTGGAATGTTCCGTATGGATGGACTTGATTCTGCTTTTCAGCTCAAGTTGATCCCGCCTGCATACGAAGGCAAGCCAGTCAAAAGCGGAGATATTGTTGGGGGCGATGATCTGAGCAGACTTGGCTATAAACAGGGTAATGTTCAAACCACTGATCATTCGGCATCTTATTTCCAGGAAGGATGGAATGGATTCGGATACAGGGTTTCTGTTTATTGGAAGAAGATAAGCAGCAGTAGTATTGAAGGGATCTGGAGAATAACATCTTCTCCCAAGGCAAATGGTGAGCTGCCGATAGATACCGCCTACCTTCGTGAACAGCTGAACCTGGGATTCAGGTATCATTATTCGAAGCACACAGTGTGGTGGGATTCGTTCTGGAAAAAATCTTCCATTTCCATACCTGATACCTTGCTGATGCGTCAATGGCAGATGGAACAATATAAATTCGGCTCGGCATCACGCAAAGGCGCTCCTCCCATATCATTGCAGGCCATATGGACGGCAGACAATGGC
>JAHEFC010000074.1:0-10933 GCA_024640385.1 Sphingobacteriales bacterium | reverse complement strand
GCCGCATACCACCATGGAAAGGTGATTTCCATCACGATCTGAATACACAACTCAGTTACTGGCCTGCCTATTCAGGTAATCACCTGGAAGAAGCTATGGTTTATCTCGATCATCTCGACAGCAACAAGGCTAACTATAAACGGTACACGAAATTGTATTTTGGTGTAGAGGGTTTGAATGTGCCCGGAGTAACCACGCTGGATGGAACAGAGATGGGAGGATGGATCCAATATTCCCTCTCCCCAACAGTAGGTTGCTGGCTGGCCCAACACTACTATTGGCAGTGGAAATATAGCATGGACAGGGATTTCCTGGAGAAAAGGGCATACCCCTGGGTGAAAGAAACCGCGGAATTCATCACCAATATCACCGTACTGGATGCCAATGGAAAACGAAAGCTTCCCATCAGCGCCAGTCCGGAGATCAACGACAACAGTCTATCCGCCTGGTTCAATACCAACACCAATTACGACCTGGCCCTGATGAAATTCATTTATAAAACTGCAGCAGAGCTTGCCAATGAACTCGGCAAAAAGAACGAAGCCAAAAAATGGAATGAGCTGCTGAAAAGTTTTGATGAGTTTTCCCTGAGCCCGGCCAATGAACTCATGTTTGCCAGTACCCTTCCTTATAATGTATCGCACCGGCATTTTTCTCACCTGATGGCGATCCATCCTTTGGGACTTATTAGATGGGAAGATGGCAATAAACAGAAAACGATCATTCAAAACTCTCTCAAATTGCTTGACAGTATTGGTCCTGCTAACTGGTGCGGCTACTCTTATGCGTGGGAAGCCAATCTTAAGGCCAGGGCAAAAGACGGAGCTGGAGCTGCCAAAGCGCTGCAGATCTTTGCAAAGGCATTTTGTTCCCCCAACAGTTTTCACCTCAATGGCGACCAAACGAAATCGGGCTATTCTACATTTACTTACAGGCCATTTACACTGGAAGGAAATTTCGCTTTTGCAGCAGGATTGCAGGAAATGCTGATACAGTCATATGCAGGTTTTATCGAGATCATGCCTGCTGTGCCCGCCAGCTGGACTGATGTTTCCTTTAATTCCCTGAGAACAGAAGGAGCTTATCTTGTGAATGCGAAGAAGGTTGGGGGGAAGATGAGTAACATAGAGGTATTTGCCACAGTAGATGGTAACCTGGTCCTTAAACTTCCCGAAGGCAAATGGAAAAAAACCCTGACCGGAAAATCTGCAGGGTTAAAAGAAGAAAATGGAATGTTGAAGGTTTGGCTGGAAAGAGGAAGCAGTCTGAAATTAGTGGCTGAATTGTGACTGACCCTAATGCAGGTTGCAGGTTACAGGTTGCAGGTTGCAGATAGCCTATTACATCGCATTGATCATCTGATGCTTTAGTCTTTCTCTGCTGAATTCAGCAGGGTCATTAGCCATAGATCGCATGACTACAATTCTAGTTGGATCGTCTGAACATTCTTTCCTGAGTTGTTTTGCTGTTTTTGTGCTTCCATCATGGCTCCAACCAGGTGCGCCAAAAACGTACATGAATTTATGTTTGAGAGCGCTGACTTTTTTCACGTCCCTCAACATATCTGAGAATTCAGCAAAATTTATGGAAACAGGTGTTGGATCTTCGATCTTTTTGCAAAGTCCGTAATGATGATCCATCGATCTTTCTTCCCTGAATGTGCCGAATATCCTGTCCCAGATGATCAGCATCGCGCCGTTATTCATATCAAGGTTCTCAAGATCAGAACTGTGATGAACACGATGGTGGGAAGGCGTATTAAAAACAAATTCTATCCACAACGGCAGTTTCCTGATCTGTTCTGTATGAAGGAAAAACTGGTAAATGGTACTGATCGATTTAACATAAAGGATCATTTCCGGAGAAAATCCTACCAATGGAAGCCAGGCCCACATGAGGAATGATCCGCTATATACACTAACCCAGGATTGCCGTGATCCGGATGTGAGATTATATGTATCCGAAGAATGATGCACCAGGTGTGAGGCCCAAAAAAACCTTACTGAATGTGTCATTCTGTGCGACCAGTAACAGGTGAAATCATCACATAGTATGGCCAATATGAACACCCACCAGGCAGATAGCTCAAAATCAAACAGCCTGAACTGGAATAACCATGTATACAGCATGAACGGTATCGCTTTCATGGCGGCCGTAACGGTTAGAAAACCTGCGGCTATGATATAGCTATTGAGCAGATTCCGCCTGGTCTCCTTACTGCGGTGTTCATGATTCATGAGGAGGAACTCACTGATTGCGAGGAGCACCATGGCGGGAGCAGCATGTAGCAGGAGATTAGGATTGAAGTTCATACATCTGATTTTCTTCAAACCTATTACCGTATCTACCCGATCCTTAATTGATTTTACCGCAGCAGATCTTATCTGACAGCGGAAATTGCAAGACTACAAAAGCCAGGATGCCTTAGTAGTAAAAAATGCAACTGGCAGGCCAAAGCCCGCCAGTTCATGCAATTATTCATAAAGAAGAATCCCCCCTCTGCAACCTGCAACCTGCAACCTGCAACCTGAATCTACTTCCCTGCTCTCTCGATCAGTTCAGCAATAAGTGCCGTCCACCCTGTCTGGTGACTGGCTCCCAGTCCTTTACCTGAATCGCCGTGGAAATATTCATTGAACAAAACAAGATGTTCATTGCCCGGCCGGGTATAGAATTCGTGATATTCGCCAAAGCAGGGACGCTTGCCTTCCTCATCTTTCAGGAACATTCGGCTAAGCCTTTCCGTTAGTTTATTGGCCACCTCTTTCAGGTTATACTTTTCACCGCTGCCGGTAGGAAATTCCACTTTCAGCGAATCACCATAAAACCTTCCATATCGCCTGATGCTCCTGATGATAAGATAGTTCATCGGTATCCATACAGGACCACGCCAGTTGGAATTGCCGCCAAAAAAATCACTGGTTGAATCCCCCGGGTCATACTGGATAGTATGGTCTATGCCCGCAATATGTACAGTGTAGGGGTTCTTCTCGTAATACTTTGACAGCGCCCTGATGCCATTGTCTGATAAAAATTCATCTTCATTCAAAACCCGTTTCAACAAGGCTTCCAGCCTTTCCCTGGGCAGCAGGGATACCAGGGTGCGGTCGCGTTCCCCGTGTTCTTCGTTTGGCCAGAACAGGTTGTTCTTCTTCCGGTAATTCTCAAACCAGCTGATGCGCTTGGAAAAATCGTCAAGCTTTTCCATCATCTCTTTCCTTATAATGGATACCGCAAATAAACTGGTAAGACCAACTATGGATTGAATACGAAGCTGTATGGGAGCGCTGCCGGAAATGGAGAGGGTATCATAGAAAAATTCATCCTCCTCATTCCACATACCATGATGATTGATCGCTTCGGCGATCAATACAAACTGCTCAAAAAATTTCGTTGCCGCGTCTTCGAAGGATGGATCATGCATGGCGATCTCCAATGCCATATCAAGCAGGTTGAGCGCATACATTCCCATCCATGCGGTTCCATCAGCCTGCTCCAGGTGCATACTATCGTTAAGGGGTGCACTCCTGTTGAATACGCCTATATTATCCAGGCCAAGGAACCCGCCCTCGAACATATTATTACCGTTGGGATCTTTTCTGTTGATCCACCAGGTGAAATTGATCAATAGCTTATGAAACGCTTTTTTGAGAAATACCAGGTCGCCCTGGCCCGTATACTGTTTCTCAATTTTGAATACTTCCAGCGCGGCCCATGCCTGCACCGGGGGATTCACATCTGAGAAATTCCACTCATAGGCTGGCAGCTGACCATCCGGTTTCATATACCATTCCCGCATGATCAGCAGGAGCTGGTTTTTGGCAAATGTGGGATCCACCATGGCAAGTGGGATACATTGGAATGCCAGGTCCCAGGCAGCATACCAGGGAAACTCCCACTTGTCAGGCATCGATATGATATCCTGGTTTTTCAGGTGCTTCCAGTCGTGGTTCCTGCCCCATTTCTTGCCATCCCCAGGCTCAGTGATACCGTCTCCGGAGGAAAGCCATTTCTCTACATCATAATGATAATATTGTTTGCTCCAGAGCAAACCGGCAAGAGCCTGCCGTTGTATGCTTCGAATATCAGAATTTTTAGGCGTGGTCAGTATTTCATCATAGAACGCATCTGCCTCTTTCTTCCTGGTAACAAACAATTGCTTGAACTGGGAGGGGAAGGGATCCGCGGGGGCACTGTCTACCAGCCTCAGGTATATCTCTTTGGATTCCCCTGCTTTAAGATGCAGTTTATAAACCGGGCTGAATTTGGTGCCGTGTTTTCTTTTCTTGACCAGGTGTAGATTCTTGCCGTTGATCACGGCATCATTAATTGCGTCTTTAGTATAGATCGAACGATGCTCTTTTCCGGAAACCAGTTTCTGGTTGGTTTCATTCTCTGTGAACATCAGGTTGTCTGCTTTCTGGAAATAGAGATTGTACGCACCAATTCTTTCGTGGGTGGCCCTCACATGCTTTTCATCTTTCAAGATGATGGTAGGCTTGCGAAACTTTTTTTCGGTTTGCCAGCGGTTGTAGAACCATAGTGTGGGCAGTACCGTACAATCTGCCGCATGAGAACCCCGGTTGGTCACCTGGATCTTTATGAAAATATCTGTGCTGTTATTTTTGGCATAGGTGATGTGGCAGTCGAAGTACTCGTCTTTATCGAATATGCCGGTATCGAGTAATTCATACTCTGGTTCATGGCGGGATCTTTTCCTGTTCTCCTCTCTCAGTTTCTCATATGGAAATGCCTTGTGCGGATACTTGTACAGGTATTCCATATAATAATGCGTGGGCGTATTATCGAGGTAGTAGTAAAGTTCTTTAACGTCTTCTCCATGATTGCCTTCGAAGTTCACCAGGCCAAACATTCGTTCTTTCAACACCTTATCGTGACCGTTCCAGAACCCGACTGAGAAACAGAGATTCTGAAAATAATCAGAAATACCTGCCAGCCCGTCTTCACCCCAGATATAGCTTCTGCAATGTGATTGTTCAAAAGGAAAATAGCGCCAGGCATCACCATGATGGCTGTAATCTTCACGAACTGTCCCCCATTGGCGCTCGGAGAGATAGGGGCCCCATTGTTCGAGAGGAATTTTTTTGCTTGCGTTTTGTTGCAGCCTTAGAGATTCTGCATTCATGTGTACAAAATACGCAAAGAAAATGAGTTGACCTTAAGCCGGTTGCCAGGTCAGATGTGATTGTAGAAATGTTTACCCGATTTTTTGTAAAAGATTGGAATTGTTGAACAGTATGCTGCATAAGCGGTTGCAAATGTTCACAGATTGAGGCGGCACCGAAATAGGTAGGAGTTAAGAACAATCCTTTTCTTATTGAGATGGTTCAGATACTTACGTATGGCCTTAACAAGAAGATGACCGACGCGGAGGCCCACCTCTGGAATAAGGTGTTGAAAGATGATCAGATGTTGGGTTATCCTTTTGACAGAAGGATAAAAGTGCTTGATCAAAATGCAGCTTTCTTGTCTCTGAAACTGCGCCTGATCATTGAGATCGATGCTGCTACAGGGCATCAGAAAGAAAACTTCAGAAAAGCTGCTGAAAAGGAATTGCTTTTCAGGTTAGGTGGTTATACCGTACTGAGATTTTCAGAATCCGAGATCCTCACCAATAGCGACAAGGTGAGATCTATGATCAAAGAGTGGATCGTTCTTAATGTGAACTGATCACATTCTTCCCTTCATCATCATGTTCCAATAGAGCCAGGGCAATCCGAATTTTTTCAGGATCCACATGCTCCATTTTTCCTTGGTAGTATCTATGAATTTTGAAAGAAGTGGATCACTGTCGCGAAGGTTATCATACTTGAATTCACATAACAGCATTTTGCCGTAGCCTGTGACTATCGGGCATGATGAATAACCTTCATAGACGGTCTCAGAAATCGGTTGCTTTTGCAGGATGCGCATCACGTTATCTACCACTACATGGGCCTGTTTGCGTGCAGCTGCACCTGTTTTTGCAGTAGGCAAACCCGCACTATCACCGAGTCCGAATACATTTTTATAATGCACATGCTGAAGGGTATGGATGTCAACATTCACATATCCTTTATGAGGACCTTCCTGGTGTGCAAATGGCGACTGTTTAATGAAGTCTGGCGCGCTTTGCGGGGGAGCAAGGTGCAGCATATCGTAATGCATGGTCACCAGGTTCTCTCCATCCAAACGTTCACCTGCAACCTTGTCCAGATCTGCATCTGTTTTTTTCACATCAGGTTTGATATATTGAAAACTGATCTCCTGTTTTACAGGATCGATCTTAACGGGTTTATAATAAGGTTTGAAGTTTACATGTTTGCTTTCAATTATACGGTTCAGTTCATCAGCAAATTCCTTGGTGCCGAAAATCACGGTACCGGGTGTTGCAAAGATCACATTGGTCTTCTCACGCACTCCTGATTTGATAAAATATTCTTCAGCCAGGTACATGATCTTCTGCGGAGCGCCTCCGCAACGGATGGCACCGGCAGGTTGTGTGAATACAGCATTACCTCCTTTGAAATTCTGCAATACACGATATGTTTTTTCGGGATCGAGATAGTTACTGCATACTACATCGGTTTTCAGCGCTTCCCTTAAACCAGGTAATGCATCAATATCATATTGAATACCGCCGCTGATGATCATTGCATCATAAGTGATGGCACCACTGTTTTTTGTATTTACGAGATTCGATTCGGGATCGAATGTTGTTGCATAGTCTTTGATCCACTTTACACCATGTGGGATCATTTTCTTCTCATCCTTAATGGTGCTGGAATATTTAAATGCACCTGCACCAACAAGTGTCCATGCCGGGAGATAATAGTGTTTATCGCCTGGTTCAATAATGGCTATGGAAAGCTTTTTGTCTTTCCTGCGAAGTTGTGCAGCTGTCATGATTCCACCTGCACCGCCACCGATCACGAGAACATTATAATGAGTGCTCATACATATGTTTTTAGGATGAGGTAAAGGTAGAAATGAAGTGGGGTTCTGATAGTGATTATAATCACACAATCCTGGCCTGAACCATTCTAAAGCTATTGAAAATGAATGAATTATACTATAGATGACAAGAATCAGCTCAACACCCTACCGCCATCACCCATATTGGCGATTGACAAATTTCCTTACCCTTGCCAGCTTTGGAATGAAATTTATGCTTCACTCATAAAACTCTTTTTCATGAACACACTAAATCCCTCATCGGTTCCCAACCGCCGCCAATTTATTGGTTCTCTTACTGCAGGTGCTGCTGCACTGGGTTTGTCCTCCTTCATGCTTCCAGCAGATCTGGATTTCTTCCGGCAGTACAGTCCCGAAGATCCGGAAGCCTGGACCAATCGTATCAAAGGAAAACACAAAATTGTATTTGATGCTACCCATCCTAATGGCATTTACCCTTTTGCATGGCCGAGGGTTTTTTTGCTTACGAACCAGGCTACAGGTGCAGCGGAAAATGATTGCTGCGCGGTAGTGGTACTCCGTCATGCAGCCATCCCCTACGCATTTGACAATTCTGTTTGGGAGAAATATAAATTCGGGGAAGTTTTTGATGCCCCGGATCCAAAAACTTCAAAAGCTGCCCTGCGAAATCCTTTTTGGAAACCCGCTAAAGGAGATTTCTCTGCACCAGGCATTGGGCCTGTAGCTATCGGGATCAACGAATTGCAGGAAAGCGGGGTTTTATTCGCTGTATGCAATATGGCCATTACAGTTTTTGCAAACTCTATCGCGGAAAAAACAAAACAACCTGCGGAGGAGATCAAGAAAGACTGGATGAGCGCATTATTGCCGGATATACAACCTGTTCCATCCGGTGTTTGGGCCCTGGGCAGAGCGCAGGAAAAAGGCTGTTCGTATATTTTTGCAGGCTAAAAATATTAGAGAGTCGGAGAGGCAAAGAGTCAGAGAGGCAAAGTCAGCGTTTTTCACACTGGCTCTCTGACTCTCCGACTCTCTGACTCTCTGACTATCTAAATTCATAATCGTATCCTTCCAATTGCGTAAGCAGAGTTGGAAGTTCATCAGTGGCAGTTACCCGGCCTTCAATCTTTGGAGAAACAGGAGAATTAGCTGCCAGGTACTCCCGGATGACGTCATGAAGCGTATAGCCCAGGACTTGGGGATTACTTACGTTCTCCACCCTGCAGATCATGTCGTCCGGATCACCTTCCCGTTCGCAGGCTACAATTCGATAGGTTTTTTGCAGGTCAAGGGGCATCCCTTTGACCTTGACCCAATTCACCCGCTTGCCTTTTTCATTACCGGCAGTGATATTGATCTCCATGCCCGAAAACCTCACCACCCAACCGCCAAATCTTTCAGAGGCTTTTTTCGCAAATACGTTATGCAGTTCTTTTTCCAGCCAGGCCAGTAGCTTTTCTCCAGTGATCTCCCCCGTTTTTGCATCGCTGTTCACGGGAAGCATGTTCCATAAAAATTCATTGGTGATCTCACGGGATCCTTTTTTTTCATCTACTGCCAATGGAGGACAAAACCTGAATCCATTACTCAAGGCGATGTCTGGTTTGAATTTCCAGTAAACAGCATCGGTGATGAGGTTATCCATGGTATTTTCCAGCACAAAATACCTTACCAGGGTTGTTTTGGTGCTGCCGATCACTTTGCTCAATTCCTCTTTGTAGGGCTCTCCTGCTTTTTTCACCATTTCGGTCATCTCAGGATCCGGCTTATATTTTGCCGGATCAACTTCAAGGAGTTTATACTGGGTTTCTTTAACCTTACCATTTTCCACAATGATATCCAGCTTAGCTACAAAAGATCCAAAGGCGCCGGGCTCGGTCACTTTGGTATACTTAGTTTCAATCGGTTTTCTCACCCGCTCATGGGTATCAGCACCAAGGATAAAATCAACTCCTGCCACGGCCGGATTATTACCCAGGTCTACCTGTTGAGCAATGCCCATATGGGTTACGAGAAACACCATCCCGCATTTTTCATAATCTCTGAGGTATTTCACATATTTAGCAACATTCACATCGGGATGCGTGAATTTGATTCCTGCTGAATATGCAGGGGATTGCCTCTTTGGGGTCAAGGGATCGTTATATCCAATGAATCCGATCTTCATATTGCCAAAATGCGTGATCCAGTAAGGAGGGAACATAAGGTCCCCTTTTTTCTCCGTTTCCTCATGGAACATATTGGCGCAGATCTTCTGGGCATTATACCCCCCCATATCTTTCATCAGCATTTCTTTCCCGTACACCACCTCCCAATTACCTGGAAGCGTGAGGTCATAGTCTATATTATTGATCAGTGGTACAATGGCCTTGCCTTCGCTGAGTGCAGCCACACCAGAGCCCTGGAAACAGTCGCCCCCGTCAATGATCAGGGTATTCGCCGGGTTTTCTGCCTTCAGCGTTCTCAGCATGGTTTTTAACACCGGGAACCCTCCCAGCTTGCGGTACACGGCTTTTCCATTTTCCCAGAAAAATTCGTCGTGCGTATAAAGTTGCGCGTGGATATCAGCGGTATGCAACAGGGTGATGCGCTGTGCCTTCCCCTCCTGGAGCACTGCTGATCTTTTCCAGCCCTTTTCATCGGCCGGATCATTGTTGTATGCTGATGCAATTTGAGGTATGCCGGCCATGCCAAGGCCCGCCAGGGAAATGTTCTTTATAAAGTCTCGGCGATCGTTATGGTTTTCACACACGGTGAATAATTTGAAATGTTGAGAATGCGGTGATGTGAGAGTTTACTTTCCCTTTTTCCAGGGGCCGTATTTATGTTGAACTTCTGTAAGTCCGTCTGCATAAGGACCAAAAGGATGATCCTTGGGTTTCTTCTTGATATCAGGCCAGTCTTTGGAAAGATCTTTAGCAGGCCTTGGACGCGAATTGATATAAGCCGCCACATCCCAGGCTTCTTCATTGGTCAGCACCTGGTTCTTGTAATTCGCCGTGCCAAAAGGCATGTTATATTTTGCATATCCGGCTAACCTGGATACCCTGTACATACCGGCACCAACATTATAGCTGTTATCGCCCCATAAGGGAGGATAGGTATATCCATAACCTTCAGCATTCGGTTGTCCTTCGCCGTTAGGTCCATGACAGACTGCGCATTTGTTCTTATAAACAATTGCTCCCAGGTTGGGGTCTGCCGCCCTGTTCATCTCGGGGAGATCAGGAATGCCCGCGCCTTTTGGTGTGGAGTCTTTAGGTATATCATCACCGATCCAGTGCATGTAAGCCAGTATGGCCTGCATCTCCCTGCTGTTGGTATCAAGTGCCACACCGTTCAGGCTTCTTTCCATACAATCATTTACCCGTTTCGGGATAGTTTCATATGTTCCGCTTCTGCCCCTGAATTTGGGATAGGTTGATATCACTGCACTGTAATTGTTTCCATAAGGAACCGTACCTCCATCAAGGTGGCAGTTCTGACAATTCATTCCATTGGTCAGTGCTGCCACCTTGCCCTTAGGGCCGAGGTAGTATGATGTGTTTGCGATCAACTCATGTCCGTATGCTGCAAGGCTGTCTTCCGGCTTGATCTGGTATTTATTCCATCCCTGCCAGGGTGCTTCCTCCACAGGGGCCTTCGCGGGCTCCTGCTTCTCCTGGCAGGCAGCCAGGAGCACAAGGATTGATATGAATGAAAGATGTCTTATCATTTTATTCCGGATTGCGGATTCCGGATTTATTTAATGAGGCAATTTCTCACGGAAATAACCATACACCCATGTTCCGGCAATTGCCATCAAAAGGGTCACCGAAACAACAGTTGCACCTGAACCCAACTGTGCAAACAACGGACCAGGGCAGGCCCCCGTCATTGCCCAGCCCAGGCCAAAGATCAATCCTCCGTACACCTGGCCTTTATTGAAAGTTTTGGCAGGAATAACTATGGTTTCTCCGTAAATCGTTTTCACTTTGAATTTCTTGATCAGTAATAC
>JAHEFC010000363.1 GCA_024640385.1 Sphingobacteriales bacterium | reverse complement strand
CATCGCATCACTTTCGTATAAAACCGTTGTTTATAAAGGCCAGCTGACCTCAGGGCAGGTTCGCCAGTATTTCCCTGACCTCAGCAATAAGCGCGTGGTCAGTGCATACGGACTGGTTCACTCAAGGTTTGCTACCAATACTTTCCCTTCATGGAAACTGGCACAACCCTTCCGTTATATCGCACACAACGGCGAGATCAATACATTGCAGGGCAATCTGAACTGGCTTCGTACCGGTGAGAATGGCTTCAACTCTCCGTTCTTCACCAATGAAGAAATGGAAATGCTGCTGCCGATCGTTTCTGAAGGACAATCAGATTCTGCCAGCCTGGATAACATGATCGAATTGCTGACCCTGACTGGCCGCTCACTTCCGCATGTGATGATGATGCTGATCCCTGAAGCCTGGGACGGTAATGATGATATGGATCCCGTCAAGAAAGCATTCTATGAATTCCATGCCTCCATGATGGAACCCTGGGACGGCCCGGCATCCATCTCATTCACTGATGGAAAGATCATAGGTGCCACACTGGACAGGAATGGCCTCAGGCCTTCACGTTATTGCGTTACCACAGATGATCGCGTGATCATGGCATCTGAAACCGGTGTACTTCCGGTAGAACCATCCATGATCAAAGAGAACGGACGCCTGCAACCAGGTAAGATGTTCGTAGTGGACCTGGAACAGGGCAGGATCATCAGTGACGAAGAACTCAAACAGGATATCTGCTCACGTAAACCTTACGATGAGTGGCTGAATAAATATAAGATCAGGCTGAACGAATTGCCTGAACCCAGGGTGATGTTCACCCACCTGGAAGAAGAACAGGTGTTCAAATACCAGAAAGCATTTGGTTATACCCGGGAAGACCTGGAAACTATCATTGCTCCCATGGCGGAAGAAGGTAAAGAACCGATCGGCTCCATGGGCTCAGATGTGCCTCTTGCCGTATTGAGTGATCAGCCACAACACCTGAGCAGTTATTTCAAACAATTATTTGCGCAGGTGACCAATCCCCCTATCGATCCGATCAGGGAAAAACTGGTGATGTCGCTGGCTACTTTCGTTGGTAACAATGGAAACCTGCTGAATGAAGACCCTCTTGCCTGCCACACCATCGCACTAAAAAATCCTGTACTATCCAACTACGACCTGGAGAAGATCCGTAGTGTGGATACAGGCATTTTCCAGGCCAAAACATTACAGTGCTATTTCAGGGCAGATGGCAAACCTGGATCGCTGAAAGCAGGCCTGGACAGGCTTTGCCGCTATGCGGTGGATGCCGTGGAAGATGGTTTTGAAGTACTGATTTTGCAGGACAGGGCCATTGACTCAGACCACGCCCCTATGCCTTCATTGCTGGCCACAGCAGCTGTTCATCACCACCTGATCCGCAAAGGTCTTCGTGGTAAAGTGGGCATCGTAGTGGAAGCCGGAGACGTTTGGGAAGTGCATCATTTCGCATGCCTTCTTGCATTTGGTGCAACAGCCATCAACCCCTACCTGGCCATTTCCTCCATCATGGCGCTGAAACAAAAAGGCATCATCGGGGCCGACCAGGAATTTGATCAGTTGAAGAAAAATTACATTAAAGCAGTATCTGACGGCCTGTTGAAAGTATTCTCCAAAATGGGCATCTCAACGCTGCAATCATATCAAGGTGCACAGATCTTTGAGATCATCGGTTTGAATAATGATGTAGTGGACAGATATTTCTCAGGTGCTGTATCCAGGATACAGGGCATGGGCCTGGATGAGATCGCCAATGAAGTATTGGTCAAACACCATGTAGCCTTTAGCCGTAAAGAAATCCCTGTTGACAGGCTGCCCGAAGGCGGTATCTACCAGTGGAAAAGAAAAGGCGAATTCCATCTTTTCAATCCGCAGACCATACATTTATTACAGCATTCAACCAGAACAGGAGATTATACCCAGTTCAAGAAATATTCTAAACTGGTAAACGACCAGGGCGAGAAAGCCTGCACATTGAGAAGCCTTCTCGAATTCAAACGCACCAGGCCTTCTATTTCGATCGATGAAGTAGAGCCCGCAGAAAGCATCTATAAGCGTTTTGCTACGGGTGCCATGTCGTTTGGATCCATATCATGGGAAGCCCATACCACGCTGGCCATAGCCATGAACAGGCTGGGCGCCAAAAGCAATACCGGTGAAGGTGGTGAAGATGATATCAGGTATGACAGGCTTCCGAATGGAGATTCCATGCGTTCTGCGATCAAGCAGGTGGCCTCTGCAAGATTCGGCGTTACCAGTCTTTACCTGACCGAAGCAGATGAATTGCAGATCAAAATGGCCCAGGGTGCCAAGCCCGGAGAAGGCGGACAACTGCCAGGTCATAAAGTAGACGAATGGATAGGAAGAGTAAGACATTCCACTCCAGGTGTAGGCCTGATCTCTCCTCCTCCGCATCACGATATTTATTCCATCGAAGACCTTGCACAGCTGATCTTCGATCTCAAAAATGCAAACAGGGCTGCAAGGATCAGTGTTAAGCTGGTTTCGAAAGCAGGAGTTGGAACCATTGCAGCGGGTGTTGCCAAAGCAAAATCTGATGTGATACTGATCTCCGGCTTTGATGGTGGCACCGGTGCATCACCCATCAGCTCCATAAAACATGCCGGGCTTCCATGGGAATTAGGTCTTGCTGAAACACACCAGACCCTGGTGAAAAATAAGCTTCGCAGTCGTGTTACCGTGCAAACAGATGGTCAGCTGAAAACCGGTAGGGATATTGCTATTGCTACTTTACTTGGTGCTGAAGAATGGGGCGTTGCCACAGCAGCGCTGGTGGTAGAAGGCTGCATTATGATGCGCAAATGCCATCTCAATACCTGTCCTGTTGGTGTTGCCACCCAGGATCCCGATCTGAGAAAAAGATTCAGTGGCTCTGCAGACCATGTAGTGAACTTCATCAAGTTCCTTACCCAGGAACTCAGGGAGATCATGGCAGAACTTGGTTTCAGGAGTATCAACGAAATGGTGGGCCAGGTAGACAACCTGGTACAGAAAGAAGAGATCCGTCATTGGAAATATAAAAACCTTGACCTCTCTCCTATTCTATACAAAGAACCCGCATCCATGTACACTGGTCTATACAAACAGGAAGAACAGGATCATGGACTGGCAACTGTGCTGGACTGGAGCCTGCTCGAAGCCGCAAAACCAGCGCTTGAACACGGCGAACATGTGAGAGCATTTTTTAACATCAAGAATACGGACCGAACCACAGGAACGATCCTGTCCAACGAGATCACTAAGAAATATCGCGCAGCAGGTTTGCCAGAGGACACGATCCATTTCAAATACAAAGGCACTGCCGGTCAGAGTTTTGCGGCCTTCAATACCAACGGCCTTACTCATGAACTGGAAGGCGATGCCAATGATTATTTTGGTAAAGGGCTAAGTGGTGCAAAGCTTATCATTTACCCCGACCATCACTCGGAATTTGTTCCTGAAAAAAATATCATCATTGGGAACGTAGCTTTTTACGGTGCCACTTCGGGAAAAGCCTATATACGCGGTAAAGCAGGGGAAAGATTCTGTGTCCGGAACTCAGGTGTGGAGGCCGTTGTAGAAGGAGTTGGAGATCATGGTTGTGAATATATGACTGGGGGAAGGGCAGTGATCCTTGGTGAAACCGGAAGGAATTTTGCGGCGGGCATGAGTGGTGGTATTGCTTATGTATATGATGTGAACGGCAACTTCCCGGGAAACTGCAACAAAGAAATGGTAGATCTTGACCCGGTTGATGATGCCGGTGCAACAGAGCTCAGGCATATGATCACCGAACATTACAGGTATACAGGAAGCAGCGTAGCAAAATTCATCCTGGATGATTTCGAGAATCAGCTCAAACATTTCGTGAAAGTTTTCCCGAAAGACTTCAAGAAAGTGTTGCTGACCAAAGGATTGAAAACAAGTGTGGCTTCAAATTAATTGAAAACGTTATTCTGAAAAAGTATGGGAAAACCAACAGGATTCAAGGAGTTTACCAGGGAATTACCTTCAAAACTCCCGGTGGAGGAAAGATTAAAAAGTTATAAAGAATTCGTTCAGCGCTATACGGATGAAAAGCTTAACCAGCAGGCTTCACGCTGTATGGATTGCGGTGTACCCTTCTGCCATAGCGGATGCCCGCTGGGCAATGTTATCCCGGAATTCAATGATGCAGTATACAGGAAGAACTGGAAAGAAGCATACGAGATCCTGGACTCTACGAATAATTTTCCTGAATTCACGGGTAGGATCTGTCCTGCCCCTTGTGAATCAGCATGTGTGCTTGGCATTAACCAGCCTGCGATCACCATTGAAGAGATCGAGAAACATATTATAGAGATCGCATTTGAAAAAGGCTATGTCAAAGCCAGGAAACCCAATGTAAGAACCGGTAAAAAAGT
>JAHEFC010000073.1 GCA_024640385.1 Sphingobacteriales bacterium | reverse complement strand
TAGTTTATCCAACCGTTTGTTTATCAGGGTAAAAAGACCGCCGAATGCCGATGTGAAAAAATGGCGGATAGCCATTGATGCCGGTCATGGTGGAACAAATACAGGTGCATCAGGGACTTCCACCAAAGTGCTTGAAAAAGATTATACCTTATTGATGGCCAAAGAGCTGGAGAAAACTTTTAAGAAGGCGGGGGTAAAACATGTGTTCATGACGAGAAGAACTGACACTACCCTGAGTATGGAAGAGCGGATACTGATGCTGCGTGACGAAAACCCAGATATACTCATCAGTATGCATCTGAATTCATCTTCCGTGGATACTGTCCGGGGTACCAGTACTTTCTACCGGTATATTGGATTCAGACCACTGACGCAGGCTGTATTAAAAAGAATGCTGGAGACCGGGCTGAAGGAATATGGCAATGTGGGCAGTTTTAATTTTGCGCTGAGCGGTCCTACGGACTATCCGAATTGCCTGGTTGAAGTGGCATTTCTGAGTAATCCGGGAGATGAAAAAAAGATCGTTGATCCTAAGTTCCATAAGCTGGTGGCAAAAAAGATACTGGAGGGAGTCAAAGACTATGGGAAGAAATGAAGGATTTGGGTGCAATAGTTTTTTTAGTGTGGTAGCCGGTTAGTATGCTAACCGGGGAATGCATTAGATAAACAGGAAAGAGAGGATCTCTAACATACTTATCGAATGCATTTCCCGGCTAATACACTATCCGGCCAGCACACAAAACAGAATAAAAGAATCGTAAATATGCAAAGGAAAGACTTCATCAAAACCGTGGGGATGGGCTCAATTGGAATGATCATTAAACCTCAATTTTCAGATAATATGACAAAAAACATTTTTGTACATCATGTTTATTTCTGGTTGAAGAACCCTCAGAGTGCCGAAGACAAATCCAGGTTGATCGCGGGGTTGGAGAAGCTGTCCAGGGTAAAAACCATCGAAATGTTCCATATCGGACAACCAGCAGGTACCAACCGGGAGGTGATAGATACCTCATATTCAGTGTCGTGGCTGGTGATTTTTAAGGATAAGGCAGCGCAGGATTCCTACCAGGTTGACCCCATTCACCTGAAATTTGTGGAAGAATGCTCGGTTTTGTGGCAGAAAGTGGTGGTTTATGATTCAGTAGATGTTTAAGAATTTGTGAATACCAAGATAATACTTGGCTTCCTTGAATATTTGATTATCTTTGCTTCGTTATTAGTTCTGATCTATTTGCTTCTGTAAGTACGTACGCAATGTTCTACATGTTCTTGCCCGCCGTCTTATCGTTCTCTTAGTCAGTTCCCATTAGTTAGTTATTTAAATTTAAGAAATGAACATTTTCGTGTCCAATTTGAGCTTCCAGGTTCAAGATCAGGATCTGCTCGAAATCTTTGCAGAGTATGGAGAAGTATCTTCTGCAAAAGTAATCACCGACAAATTCAGCGGTCGTAGCCGTGGTTTCGGTTTTGTTGAAATGGCTTCTGACGAAGAGGCTAAGAAAGCAATTGCCGAATTAGACCAGGCAGAAGTTGATGGTCGTACTATTTCTGTTGCTGAGGCTAAGCCAAGGGAACAGCGTCCTGAAAGGAAATCTTTCGGCGGCGGCGGCGGCGGAAGCCGTGGCGGTAGCGGCGGCGGTTACGGTGGTAGCGGCGGCGGTAACAAATTCAATAAAAGGTATTAATTGACATTTGTCTATAGCTCATTCAAAGGCGGCTCGCAAGAGTCGCCTTTTTTCATTGTTAGACGCCGATCAGAGAGTCAAAGAGAAAGAGCGCAAGAATTCTGACTCTCTTTCTCTCTGACTCTCTTTCTCTCTATCTTCGGTGTGATGAAAAAGAAGAAAGAAGCAGCTTTAGGTTTCATATTCGTCACGGTTCTGATTGATGTGATCGGCTTCGGTATTATCATTCCCGTGATACCGGAACTGATACGGTCTCTTGTTAAGGGAACCATGAGTGATGCTGCAAGGATAGGCGGATGGCTGATGTTTGCCTATGCCATCATGCAATTCATTTTCTCTCCCGTTTTAGGCAACCTGAGTGATAAATATGGCCGCCGTGCCATTCTCCTGATCTCTTTATTCGGCTTTGGTGTAGATTATCTTTTCACTGCATTTGCACCTACTATTTTCTGGTTGTTCATCGGAAGGCTGATCGCGGGTATTACAGGGGCAAGCTATACTACGGCAACTGCCTACATTGCTGATATCAGTACGCCGGATAAGCGGGCACAGAATTTCGGCATGCTGGGCGCTGCTTTTGGATTGGGTTTCATTATCGGCCCCGCACTGGGAGGCCTGCTTTCACATTATGGATTGCGGGCCCCGTTTTTTGCGGCAGCTGCACTTACTTTTATTAACTGGATCTATGGCTTTTTCATTCTTCCTGAATCGTTATCACCAGAGCATAGAAGACCATTTGACTGGAAACGGGCCAACCCGGTAGGCTCTCTAATGAAGCTCCGGAGTTATCCGGCGGTAGCAGGTCTCATTATATCTTTCTTCCTGCTTTATATAGCTGCGCATGCCGTAATGAGTACCTGGAGCTACTACAGTATTGAAAAATTTGGATGGTCCGAAGCCCAGGTGGGTATTTCACTGGCTGTTGTTGGTGTGATGGTAGCCTTTGTTCAGGGCGTACTGATCAGGAAGGTGATACCAGCGTTAGGACAGACCAGGAGCGTGTTGATCGGGTTGCTGGTATACAGTGTGGGGATGGTTTTGTTCGCATTTGCCGCCCAGGGCTGGCAGATGTATGCTTTCACTGTTATTTACTGCCTTGGAGGTATCGCAGGTCCTGCATTACAGGGTTATATCTCAGGTCATGTTCCTCCAGACTCACAGGGTGAGTTGCAGGGCGCCCTCACCAGCATGATCAGTGTCACTTCCATTTTTGGGCCTTTATTGATGACCAATCTTTTTGCCTGGTTCACAAAGCCCGGACATCCTAGATTTCCCGGGGCGCCATTTCTTATGGGTGCATTACTTTTGGTCATCAGCGCATGGCTCGCCTATAGAACAATGAGCCAGGAACATGCTGTTAAACATTATTAATAAAACTTGAACCATGGGAAAACTGGTGGATGAATTCAATGAATACCGTACCAAAATGAACGAGGTGATTTTGAGTAAAAACAACCTCGTGATGAAAAGGCTCTGGAATCTGGATACAAATACTTATGACGATGGGGCGCTGGACAGGAAAACCAAGGAAATGCTGGGACTTGTTGCATCCATGGTTCTGCGTTGTGATGATTGTATAAAGTACCACCTGGGCAAATGCCATGAATTGGGAGTGAGTACGGAGCAGATGTATGAAATATTTGCTGTGGCAAATATTGTTGGGGGAACCATTGTGGTTCCGCATACCAGGAGGGCAGCGGAGTATTGGGAAGAGCTGATGGGAATGTGATGAATGTGATAAATGTGGTGGAATGTGATAAATGTTTTTTATGAAGAAGTTATTGCTTCTTGTCTGTGTCTCTGTGTTATATTCTGCGTCTCTTTCCGCGCAGCGTACATATTGTAATCCCATGAACCTGGATTACGGGTTTACGCCCATTCCCAATTTTTCTGAGTGGGGCCGTCACAGGGCCACAGCTGATCCGGTGATCGTGAACTTTAAGGGTGATTATTATTTATTTTCTACCAACCAATGGGGATATTGGTGGAGTAGTGACCTGAATAATTGGAATTTCGTTCCCCGTTTATTTCTCAAACCATGGCATAAAGTTTATGATGAACTCTGCGCGCCGGCGGTTTGGGCCATGGGTGATACTTTATTTGTTATCGGTTCAAGAGCTCCGGAAACCAGGGCTTTCCCAATCTGGATGAGTACCAACCCCCGGAAAGATGAATGGAAAGAAGCGGTAGACTCATTTGAGCTGGCCGCATGGGATCCGGCATTCTTCCTTGACGATGATAACAGGCTTTATTGCTATTGGGGCAGCAGCAATCTCTATCCCTTATATGCACAGGAAATAGACAGGAAAACGTTCAGGCCGATCGGCAACAAGGCTGAAGTTTTTAAACTGGAAGATGACCGCTACGGGTGGCAGAGATTTGGGGAGTATAACGACAATACCTTCCTTGATCCTTTTGTGGAAGGTGCATGGATGAATAAGTATAACGGTAAGTACTATCTGCAGTATGGCGCACCCGGAACTGAATTCAGCGGGTATGCCGACGGCGTTATGGTAGGTGATAAACCACTTGGGCCATTTAAAGCGCAGGCCCATAATCCTTTCAGCTACAAGCCCGGCGGGTTTGCCCGTGGATCAGGCCATGGGGCCAGCTTTCAGGATAACTGGAACAACTGGTGGCATGTTTCCTCCATGGTTGTTAATGTAAAGAACAGTTTTGAAAGAAGACTTGGCCTGTGGCCAACTGCATTTGATAATGATGGCGTAATGTTCACCAATACCAGTTTTGGTGATTACCCGCACTATCTTCCTGACGGGGCAGCTGATCATACAAAGTCGAGGTTCACCGGATGGATGTTGCTGAACTATAACAAGCCGGTGCAGGTTTCGAGTACGCTTGGTGGTTATCATGCAAACAATGCCGTTGATGAAAATATTAAGACCTACTGGAGTGCTGCAACTGCAAATAGAGGCGAATGGATCCAGTCAGACCTTGGAGAGATCAGCACAGTAAGGGCTATTCAAGTCAACTACGCCGATCAGGATGCAGATATACTGGGTAAGGCCAGGGATATTTATCATCAGTATATCATTTCTTATTCAGCAGACGGCAGGAAATGGAAGGTTCTGATAGATAAATCTGCCAATACTTCAGACGTTCCTCATGATTATACAGAGTTG
Source organism: Sphingobacteriales bacterium (assembly GCA_024640385.1). Lineage (GTDB taxonomy): Bacteria > Bacteroidota > Bacteroidia > Chitinophagales > Chitinophagaceae > Pollutibacter. Next base: position 7,859 of record JAHEFC010000073.1, on the reverse strand, counting down.
AAAAACCCTGTGGATGCCCGTTATATCAGGCTTGAGAATATTCACATGGCGGCGGGTAAGTTTGCAATCTCTGGTTTACGTGTATTTGGAAACGGGAAGGGATCTAAGCCTGATCCCGTCAGGCAATTCATTGTACTGGGTTCGGAAAAGGACAGACGAAGTGTATGGATCAAATGGTCTCCGGTATCAAATGCCTATGCTTATAATATATACTTTGGAGTAAGTCCTGATAAATTATACGGCTCTATCATGGTATATAATGCCAATGAATATTATTTCAAAGGCATGGACAAAGAGCGAAGTTATTATTTTGCCATTGAGGCTGTCAATGAGAACGGAGTTTCAGAAAAAGTTACAGCATCATTTCTTAAAGAGAAATTGGATTAATCTTCAAATACCCCGAGCCCCTGCCTTGTTATTTCCGGTTGATCCTGCGTGAAGTCGATGATGGTGGAATATTCAAATCCTCCTATTCCTCCATCCACAACTATATCCACCTGTTTGCCGAATATTTCATAGATACGCTCAGGATCTGTGTATTCTTCCACCATTTCACCAGGCAGTGAAGAACTGAGTATGGGATGGCCAAGTGCCCTGATGAACTCCTGCGCAATAATATTATCAGGAACGCGAAGGCCTATCGTATCTTTTTTGCTTTTGAGAATTTTTGGTACTTCTTTACTGGCCGGTAATATGAATGTAAAAGGACCCGGAATGTATTTTTTCAGTGTCCTGAATGTTGGAGTGGAAATGGCTTTTGCATACCGGGAGAGATCGCTTAGATCATGACAGATGAACGACAGGTTCGCTTTAGCTGGATCTATGTTCTTGATCCTGCAGATCCTCTCTACTGCTTTGGGGTGGTAGATGTCGCACCCAAAACCATATACGGTGTCAGTGGGATAAATAATGATGCCGCCATCAGAAAGACAGTCAACAATTGTTTTGATGTATTTGGGCTGAGGGTTTTTCGGATGTATCTGAAGAAGCATTAAAATAATTTTTAATTTTTTTTATGGTGCTTTGTGCTGATAATCACTCCATTAAATACCTGTCTTGATTTTTGAGTGATTCAGGCGGCCATATTTTTCAAAAAATACTTTAAAATTTGGTTTCCGGGTATTATTTTTACCTCCTACAACGGAAGCAGCAAAGTTTCAATGTTGTTTCCCAGGGCTCACCGCTCTTCTTCTATCCAATGCCGGTAAATCACCACGAGGTCCAATCCTGAAGTAATTCATCCAATTAGTTATTTAAATAGATCAGTGCTTGATCATCTGAACTGCAACTCCCCCTACCGAGTATAGCAAGTTATTGTGATCGAACAGTGAGAATTGATTCGAAACTTTTCTTTTTGTGGTTTCAGAGGTAAGCACAGGCCGGCGATTTCCATCGCTGGCATTTTTTTTACCTGATCAGCATCACGGTGCCTTTTAAGTTCCTCGCGGGGCATGTTCCAACGGCCTCTATATTGATGATATAACTATAATTACCGGATGGTTGCGGTTCGCCTTTGTATTTGCCATCCCATCCTGGGGTGCTGCTGTTCGACGAGAAGATCATATTACCGAAGCGGTTAAATAATTTCCATTCTGCGGTTAGCTGGCCTTGTAATGAAACCAGGGGCCGGAATTGATCATTGATCCCATCGTTGTTTGGCGTGAATGCATTGGGTACATAGATCTTCTTTGTTGGATCTGCGTAGGTTACATGCACAGTATCGGTGTCAATGCATCCATCTTTATCGGTGACGGTAACAACATAAGTTTGTTCGGTGCCCGGTTCTGGTTTTGGGTCAGGGATTTCGCAGTTCGATAGTCCGATGCAGGGCGACCATGAATAACGATCTCCTCCTGAAGCATGAAGGGTTGCAGGTTCATTATTACAGATGGTCAGATCTGGGCCTGCATCTGCAAATTTCGGTATAGTTGTTTGCAGGCTTATGGTTATTTTTTTTGAGTAGGGTTTCCCGGAACTGTCTGTGACGGTTAGTGTCACCTCATAACTGCCAGGTTTTTGATAGCTGTGAATTGGGTTGTTGTCTGAGCTTTTGGAGTGATCTCCCAGGTTCCATTCCAATGACTTTAGGGTTGTCCCTGAAATGATAGTGCTGTTAGAGAAACTAACCCGGGCGGGGAAACAGGGATCTATGGTAAAAGAGAAGTCGGGATTTACATAAGGTAAGGGAGCCGGAGGATCTGGAGGGTTAGGCGGCGCATTGAGGCAGGAGGCTGCGCCGTTGTTGAAGACTCTGGTAGTCCAATCTGACATGACCTTGGTTCCTGAAGAAGAAATGCAGGTCCCTTGTACACGGTAATAGTAGCACTTACCCCTTTTAAGATTAGTGAACAAGCAATATTCAGAACTATCGCCATAAGGAAAATAAGCCTTTGTCCAGCTTCCCGTAATGTCTTCACGGAATTCTGCATAATAATATGAACCGGAGGTCGACGTCTGCAAAAATGCCCAGTTGAGCGAAATTGTTGAATCATTAATGGTTGTTGTAAAGAGGTCGAACGGAGGTTGGCAACCCGCTTGTGCAGCTGAATAGTTCCAAATGATCATAAATAGGATGAATAACCGAAGTTTCGGCCCCTGGGATAATGGCGAGGTTTGTCTGGATTGGTGCCTCAGCATGTCTGAAGATTAGCGCCAGATCAAATTACATACTTCAAATCCCCGAACAAAGACCTTTGCAATGAAGATGATGCTATTTGAAAGACTATTAGATAAACAGCGGAAATTTTAGACAGACAGCAGCCAGGAAATAAAATGTGCTGATGGATTTCTCCACCAGCACGTTTTATTTTTTTCAGATTATCAATTTAGTTTATCGTCCAGGTCTCACTGCCTCTCAGCAATTTATCCAGGTTACCAGGGCCCTTCGTCTGCAGCACCTGTTCGATCTGCCCGTTGAGCTGCTCTTCATAACAGGGGCGTTCAGTTTCGTAGAATACGCCGAATGGACGTGGCAAATGCCCTTCTTTGGTTGGACTATCGAACATCCTGACCAGGATCTGGGCCTTGTAGAAATCTTTTTCATCATGTACCCAGCAATCGTCTGCGCTAAAGCCATTGGTAAGGTCAACTACTACAGGATGGAATCCATCGAGTTTGATACCTTTTTCTTTGTTGGGGCCGAAAACCAGTGGTTTGCCCTGCTCCAGGAAAAGAGTTTCTGTGGGTTTGGTTGACTTTTCGGTGAATATTTCAAATGCTCCATCATTGAAGATGTTGCAGTTCTGATAGATCTCCAGAAAAGAAGCGCCTTTATGCTTGTAGCTGCGTGTGAGCATATCCTGCAGGTGTTTTGGATCTCTGTCCATACTTCTTGCCACAAATGTTGCATCGGCTCCCATTGCCAGTGCAGCCGGATTGAATGGGTGATCTATGCTCCCGTATGGAGTGGATTTGGTGATTTTCTTTTCTTCTGAGGTTGGTGAGTACTGGCCCTTGGTCAAACCATAGATCTGGTTATTGAAGAGAAGAATGTTTACGTCAAAATTTCTTCTCAGGAGGTGGATGGTATGGTTGCCGCCTATACTGAGGCTGTCGCCGTCACCGGTGACGATCCACACACTAAGCTCAGGACGGGATGCCTTCAATCCGCTGGCGATAGCTGTAGCCCTGCCATGGATCGAGTGCATGCCGTAGGTGTTCATATAGTAAGGGAAGCGGCTGCTGCAGCCGATACCCGATACGATCACGATATTTTCTTTCGGTATCCCAATGCCGGGCATGATCTTCTGCACCTGGGCAAGTATGGAGTAATCACCGCAACCAGGGCACCATCTTACTTCCTGGTCTGTCTGAAAATCCTTGGCTGTTAAATTGCCGTTTACCATTGTAGCTTCCATGCTTAAAATTAAAGAATTATTGAATCAGTTTTCCTCAAAATCGAGATCAAGCTGAAGATTACTGATCTGAAATGATCTCCTGTGAAAAGGGGAAAGTCCTATTTGTTCAATTGCTTTGCGATGTTCTGGGGTGGCATAGCCCTTATTGGTGTCCCAGCCGTACCCCGGGTAGTCCAGGTGCAGTGCCTTCATGAAATCGTCCCGATAGGTTTTTGCCAGTACACTGGCCGCCGCTATCGAGGCAAAACTTGCATCCCCTTTTATCATGCATTTGTGTGGTATTCCTGCATACGGTATGAACATATGACCGTCTACCAGTATAAGTTCCGGCCTGGTCGCCAACTGCTCCAGTGCAAGATGCATGGCTTTGAACGATGCTTTCAAGATATTGATCTTGTCGATCTCTTCATGATCCACACTGGCAACGGCCCAGGCGAGGGCTTTTTGTTTGATGATCTCCCGCAGTTCATAGCGATCCTCGGGCTTCATCAGCTTGGAATCGTTCAATAGCGGATGTTTGAATCGTTTAGGAAGGATCACTGCCGCGGCGAATACGGGCCCTGCCAGGCAGCCCCTTCCTGCTTCATCACAACCGGCCTCGATCAGTTTGTTTTGGTAAAAAGCACGCAGCATGAATGTTTTTTTCTAAACCCCTACCTCCAAGGTCCCTACCTCCAAGGTCCTTACCTTGGAGGTAGGGACCTTGGAGGTAGGGAGGGGGAGACGAAGTTAATGTTTAATATTTTTCGAATTGAATAAGCTGACCCTTATCATATTCATTCTGATTTAGCCTGCGGCTTTTACCTTTGCAGGGCGCGGCGACGCAGAGGAAAATGCAGGGACACTAGTCTCTCTGTGTCTCCGTGTCAGTCTCTGCGTCTCTTGTATGATGAAAAAATATTCTCCTGTTGCTATTTGGCTGCTAATCGGTGTAGGTATGATCATGATCCAGGTGCTGCTTGGGGGTATCACCAGGCTTACCGGTTCAGGATTGTCGATCACGGAATGGAAACCCCTGTTGGGCGCCATACCTCCCATGAATGAGCAGGATTGGAATAAGGCTTTTGACCAATACAAGCAGATCGGTCAATACAAGCATATCAATTTTGATTTCACACTCAGCGATTTCAAGTTCATTTATTTCTGGGAATGGTTTCACAGGGTATGGGCAAGAATGATGGGCCTTGTATTCGCCGTCGGGTTCGTGTATTTCATTATCAAAAAGCAGTTCAAAAAGGAAATGATCCTGCCTATGGTGCTGTTGTTTTTATTAGGGGCCTTGCAGGGCGCTATAGGATGGATCATGGTGAAAAGCGGATTGAACGAAGAAGATGTTTCTGTAAATCATATCAGGCTGGCCATTCACTTCATGGCGGCACTTGGTTTACTGGTTTATGTATTCTGGTTCGCGATCAGTTTCCTGGTTCCGAAAGACCAATACACTGAAAACAGATCACTGAAAACATTCTCCCTGACCATACTGGCAATACTTATAGTACAACTGTTTTATGGAGCATTCATGGCGGGTTTGAAAGCCGGGACCGTAGCACCCACTTGGCCCACCATCAACGGCATGTGGATCCCCGCGGGCATGGGCAGCAGCCTCACAGATAACCCCCTGGCCGTTCAGTTCATTCACCGCGGCCTGGCCTACCTGATCGCCATCCTGGCATTGGCATGGTGGTGGAGGGCTTTGAAATCAACTGCAACGCCATTATTCAGGCGCACAAGGACTTTGTTTCCGCTGCTTGTTGGCGTGCAGGTGGTACTTGGCATATTTACCGTTCTGTATTCGCCTGACAAACAAGCCCTGCTCTGGCTGGGTGTTGCTCACCAGTTTACAGCCATGCTGCTCCTGTTGTCACTCGTATGGACTTTAAGAATTATGAAATAAGGCGTTGCTTTTTTAGTTTTATATTACCTTATGAAGTCGTTCCTGAAAGGGCTACTCTATTCTTTCCCCGTTCAGCTGGTATTTCTGCACGTCAAAAAATACCAGGTACTGCTCCTGTTCTGGTATATACTGGGCAGTGCGATCAATGGAAATTTCATGAGCACTTTTGGTGCTGATTCCCTGTTCCTGGCGCCTGAATACCTGGGCAATGTGAATGCCGTGAGTACGGCATTCATAGGAGTGGCCATGGGTGTTTTTATCATGAGCTGGCATATCACTACATTCATTCTGCACAGCAATCATTTTAAATTCCTGGCCACCACATCAAAGCCTTTCCTTAAATATTTCATCAACAATTCGGTGATCCCGGTATTGTTCCTTCTTTTTTATTGTGTAAGGGCCGTTCAGTTCGACATGAACCGGGAGCTGATGAATGTGGGCGAGATCCTTATCCTCAGTGCAGGATTCCTGTTGGGGCTGGTACTGCTTACGATCATTTCACTTTCATATTTTTTCGGCGCAGAAAGAACAATGATGCGCACCATGGATCCCATCATCAGGGAACCTCATAAATATATAGGCCATTATGATGCCGAAGGAAAGCATTTTCATGAAAAAGGACTGATCCATGTGGAATGGTTCTATAATACCAGGATGAAGCTGAAAAAGCCCAGGAATATCTCACATTATTCAAGGGATTTTGTTGAAACAGTATTCAAAAGGCATCATTTTTCAGCAGTCATATCTATCATCATCGCATTTCTTTTCCTGGCTATTATAGGTTTATTCCAGGATGTAAAGATTTTCCAGCTTCCTGCAGCAGCAGGCATACTCCTGTTATTCGCGATCATGATGGCAGCGTCCGCCGCTTTGGTATATTGGCTGAAAAGCTGGTCTCTGCCGATCCTTGTGATCATTGTGCTGATCATTGATCTGATGTTCCGTTACGAACTGATAGATACACGTAATAAGGCATATGGCCTTGACTATTCCAATATCGAAGGCAGGCCTGAATACAGCCGGGACAGTATCATGCAGTTATGTACCGCTGACAGGATGGAAGCTGATAAGGCAAAAATGATAGAAGTGCTGAACAATTGGAAGGCAAGGCAGGGAAAGGATAAACCGGTGATGTATATCATGAATTTCAGTGGTGGAGGTACCAGATCTGCCACGTTTGCGATGAATGTACTCCAGAGGCTGGATAGTATTTCGAAGGGGGAACTCATGAAAAAAACATTCCTGATCAGCGGTGCGTCAGGAGGCATGCTTGGAGCCACCTATTATCGCGAATTGTACAGGCTGAAACAGCAGGGTAGAAAAATCGATCCGGCTGATAAGAAATATGTTGACAATGTTTCGCGCGACCTGCTCAATCCTTTGTTTTCTTCCATGGTTACCAGGGATATTTTTGCCCCGGCCCAGAAGTTCAGCGTTGGCCCGCATAAATATATTAAAGACAGAGCCTATGCTTTTGAAGAGCAGCTCAATGATAATTCGTCAGGGGTTTTAAAAAATCAGTTGAAAGATTATGTGCAGGATGAGCAGCAGGCGAAGATACCACTGATGTTTTACGCGTCAACTATTTCAGGCGACGGGCGGAAAATGCTGATCAGTACACAGCCGATCAGTTTCATGATGCGGAACTGGCCCGATTCTGCCAGTGGTGTATATGGGGAGCCGGACGCTATTGATTTCTGCAGTTTTTTTAAAAGGCAGGATCCGTATAATCTTCGACTGCTCTCGGCCATGCGTATCAATGCCACCTTCCCGTATGTACTGCCCAATGTATGGTTGCCCACCAGGCCGATCATTGATGTAATGGATGCCGGTATCAGGGATAATTTTGGACAGGAAACAACCCTTAGATTTCTCAGCGTGTTCAACGACTGGCTCAGGGACAACACCTCCGGTGTTGTGTTTTTGCAGATTCGTGACAGGAAATCCGGCGACTGGACAGATCACAAACTAGATGACGGCTTTACAAGCCTATTTACAAAGCCGATAACAGTGATACAACTCAATTGGATGAAGATGCAGGATTATTATCATGAGGAGTTGATCGCCTATGCTGATGATAAATTCGGATTCCCCTTTGAGAAATGCAG
>JAHEFC010000362.1 GCA_024640385.1 Sphingobacteriales bacterium | reverse complement strand
AACTGGCGAGTGAAAAGCCTGGAGTGGCCTTCTGTTTCCTGTAATCACTCACGATGGATTTGGGTTCGCGTTTGGGGGTACAATCCACAAATGTTTTCCCGTCGGGGAATACCCGGTTCATCTGGACATCATGAAATAATTCGCCATAGATCTGGTCGGGGGTTTGCTGGCCATTGGCCGATGCTGCCAGCAGGAAGCAAAATATGAAAGCTAGATTTCGCATAATAGTATGAATGATCGTTAAATTACGGAATAGTAAATGATTAAAGTATGCGTATCAATGCTAACCTCATTGTAATGTTTTTGGCGGCATACCTTTTTTCCTGCACTCAGCCCAGGTATGTCTATAATCCCCCGGTTAGGAATCTGCATTATTTCCAGGAGAAGGGGCAGTCCAAGCTGGCGGCTCACTGGGCTTCCGGTTCATCCAGGAACGATGGCGGCAGTTCAGATACCTATAATCATGGATTCGATCTGCAGGGGGCCTATGCCGTTAGTGATCACTGGGCCCTGATGGCCTCTTATTATAACCGGAAAGAAAGAGACAACATCAATACAATTTTCACTTCGTCAAACAGTGTTTATTCCGAGATAAGCTATAAAAGGAACGGCTCTGAGTTCGCGGCTTCTTATTTCACGCCCCTGTCGAAAGACAGATCCAGCTTTTTCCATATCGACGGCGGGATCGGTTTCGCCAATAACAGCCTGGTGGATGTGGGCAGTTTCGATTCTTTGGGATTAACAAGGAATTATTCCGATAAGGCAACCCGTGTTTTCTTTCAGCCGGGCATATATACAGGCCTGGGAGCCTTTCAGTTTGCCATAGGCGCAAGGGTGCAATGGCAGTTTTTCAATGATGTTCAAACCACGTACCGGCCGGCTGAACTGGCTACCTATTCACTCAGCGGCCTGAACCAGCTCTTCAATTTCGAACCCTATTTCTCCATGCGTTATGGCCCCAAATCAGTGCCATGGCTAAAGGGAGAAATGCAGACATGCTTCACCACGGTGGATAAGGGATACTATGTGCGGGGAGGGTATTTTTCGATCGGGGTGGCGGTAAATCCACTTTACAAGAGAGTCAGATAGTCAGAGAGAAAGAGAGAAAGAATTCTTAGCGCATCTTCCCGGGAGAATGCTTCCTCTCTGGCTCTCTGACTATCTGACTCTCTAAAATTGCCTACCTTTGAACTAACGATTGTTAGTATATGTACATCCCTCAGAATAAGATACGCATAGTAACGGCCGCCAGCCTTTTTGACGGCCACGATGCCGCCATCAATATCATGCGGAGGATACTGCAGAGCAAAGGCGCCGAGATCATTCACCTGGGCCATAACCGTTCCGTAGCCGAGATCGTGGAATGCGCCATCGAAGAAGATGTGCATGGCATTGCCATCACCTCCTACCAGGGCGGTCACGTTGAGTTCTTTAAGTATATGAAAGACCTGCTCGACCAGAACGGCTGCGGGCATATCAAAATATTCGGCGGCGGCGGGGGTACCATTCTTCCCGAAGAGATCGAAGAATTGCACCAATACGGCATCGCCAGGATCTATTCGCCCGACGATGGACGCCACATGGGCCTGGAAGGAATGATCGAAGACCTTTTGAAGCAATGCGATTTCACCCTGAACGGCTCCGGTGAACACAATACGCCCATGCAGCTGCTCGAAGTGAAGGACGTGAGATCCATAGCCCGGAGGATCACCAATGCCGAAAACGGCATCAAGGTGGATACTAACGGTAAACATCAAACGAAAAAAATCCCTGTGCTCGGTATCACCGGCACAGGTGGGGCAGGGAAATCTTCTGTTACCGATGAACTGGTCCGCCGTTTTTTGAATCATACGGATGATAAAACCATCGCCGTGATCTCCGTGGATCCTTCGAAAAAGAAAACGGGCGGAGCCCTGCTGGGTGACCGCATCAGGATGAATGCCATCCACCATCCCAGGGTCTATATGCGAAGCCTGGCCACCCGCGAAAGCGACAGGGCACTCAGCGAGTATGTGCAGGACGCCATCAATATATGTAAGGATGAAGGCTTTGACCTCATCATCCTGGAAAGCGCGGGGGTAGGACAAAGTGACGCTTCTATACTTGACTATTGTGATGTTTCGCTGTATGTGATGACGCCCGAATATGGCGCTGCATCACAACTGGAGAAGATCAATATGCTGGACTATGCAGATTGCATAGCTATCAATAAATTCGATAAGGCCGGAGCGCTCGATGCCCTGCACGATGTAAGGAAACAGTACAAGCGCAACCATGGACTATGGACGGCGAAAGACGAAGAGCTGCCCGTGGTCGGGACCATTGCTTCGCAGTTCAACGACCCCGGCATCAATGACCTGTTTGTGAGCCTGATCCGGACCATCGAAACCAAATGCGGCGTTGGACTTGGCGTAACTGCATTGCACCAGTCTGACGAGCTTTCTTCAAAATCACTGATCATCCCGCCATCCAGGGTAAGATATCTCAGTGAGATCACTGAGGTGGTGAGGAATTATAATAAAGAGGTCAATGAACAATCAGAGATCGCATCTGCGATCTACAGGTTGCAGGGTGCCGTAGAGCAGGTTACCGATATGCAGGCAAGGAGCGCGATACAGCAGCGGATCGATGAACTCATGGAGCAGCTCAGCCCGGTCAACCGCAAATTGCTTGAAAACTGGCCTGCAAAGCTCAAAGCATACCAGGCCAATGAGTTTGAATATAATGTAAGGGATAAGGTGATCAGGCAGCCCCTGTTCTCACTAACGCTGTCGGGTACCCGCATTCCAAAAGTGATCCTGCCCCGGTACCGCGACTGGGGAGATATCCTCCGTTGGGAGGCCCAGGAGAATGCGCCGGGCCAGTTCCCGTTCACAGCGGGTGTGTTTCCTTTGAAAAGAGAAGGTGAAGACCCTACCCGCATGTTCGCAGGTGAGGGAAGTCCTGAGCGCACCAACAAACGGTTTCACTATGTGGCGCTGGATCAGCCCGCCAAGCGCTTGTCTACGGCTTTTGATTCGGTTACGCTATACGGTGAGGATCCTGATCCCAGGCCCGATATCTATGGTAAAGTGGGCAACAGCGGCGTCAGCATCGCTACGGTGGATGATGCCAAGAAACTTTACAGCGGCTTCGATCTTTGTGACCCGCGCACCAGCGTGAGTATGACCATTAACGGTCCTGCCCCCATTGTGCTGGCCTTTTTCATGAATGCGGCCATTGACCAGCAGTGTGAAAAATGGATCACGGAGAACGGGAAATGGGAAGAAGTCAATGCAGCTATACGTAAACGTTATATCGGGTTTGATCTGCCTTCTTATTCCGGCGATGGGGTACTTCCGGATGGGAACAATGGTTTGGGATTGAAGTTACTGGGGGTATCGGGAGATGAAGTGTTGCCTGGCGATGTCTATGAGCAGATCCGGGCCTTTGCATTGTCCCAGGCCAGGGGAACCGTGCAGGCCGATATATTGAAAGAAGACCAGGCACAGAACACCTGCATATTCAGTACAGAGTTTGCCTTAAGGATGATGGGCGATGTACAGCAGTATTTCATCAACAAACAGGTCAGGAATTTTTACAGTGTCTCCATATCGGGCTATCATATTGCCGAAGCGGGTGCCAATCCCATCACCCAGCTGGCCTTTACATTATCCAATGGGTTCACCTATGTGGAGTACTACCTGAGCCGGGGAATGAATATCGACGATTTCGCGCCCAACCTCAGTTTCTTTTTCAGCAATGGCATGGATCCGGAGTACAGCGTGATCGGCCGCGTGGCGCGCAAGATCTGGGCTAAGGCCATGAAGTACAAGTACAAGGCCAACAAGAGGAGCCAGATGCTGAAATATCATATTCAGACATCAGGAAGAAGCTTGCATGCCCAGGAGATCGACTTCAATGATATACGTACCACGCTGCAGGCATTGTATGCGATCTACGATAACTGCAATTCACTTCATACTAATGCGTACGATGAAGCTATTACCACACCAACGGAAGAAAGTGTGCGTAGGGCCATGGCGATCCAGTTGATCATCAACAGGGAGTTGGGTACGGCAAAGAATGAGAATCCCAACCAGGGATCCTTCCTGATCGAAGAACTGACCGACCTGGTAGAGGAAGCCGTGATGATCGAGTTTGACCGGATCACGGAGCGGGGTGGGGTGCTTGGGGCCATGGAGCGGATGTACCAGCGGAACAAGATCCAGGAAGAAAGCCTGCATTACGAGATGCTTAAACATACCGGTGAGTTACCTATCGTTGGTGTGAACACGTTCTTGAATAAGAAGGGGAGCCCTACCATACTTCCCAACGAAGTGATCCGCAGTACTACGGAAGAGAAAGAGCAGCAGATCCGGAATCTGCAGGCATTTAAAAAAAGAAACCAGGAGCGTTCAGCAGAAGCATTGAAAAAACTGCAGCTCTGCGCGGTGAACA
>JAHEFC010000072.1:8781-12779 GCA_024640385.1 Sphingobacteriales bacterium | reverse complement strand
GATTTCTCGACTGGGGTTATTATGACCATCCACCCATGATCGCCCTGATGATCAAGGCAGGCTATGCTTTGTTTCAGAATGAATTCGGAGTACGGCTGTTTGTAGTGCTGATGAGTACAGCAACGCTGGTGATGATCGACAAGCTTTGCGAAAAGCGTGATGATCTGCTTTTCTATACCGTTGCTGCTTCCATGTTCCTGCTCCAGATCGGAAGCATCATTGCCGTTCCGGATCTGCCGCTGATGTTTTTTATAGCCTTGTATTTTGTTATCTACAAAGAGTTCCTGAAAAACGCCTCGCTGCGTAACAGTCTTTTGCTGGGCCTGGTGATCGCCTGCATGTTGTACAGTAAATATCACGGTATCCTGATCGTGTTCTTTACTTTGATCTCCAACTTGAGATTATTCAGGCAGTGGCAAACTTACCTGGCTGCTGCTGTTGCTGCCATTCTTTTCCTGCCACATGGGCTTTGGCAGATCAGCCACGGTATGCCTTCTGTTGCCTACCATCTTTTTGAAAGAAACGCCACTCAGTACCAGTTTGAATTTACCATACAGTATATCATCGGGCAGTTCCTGATGGCAGGGCCATTGATAGGATGGCTGGTACTAACGGCAGCGTTCACACGCAAACCCACGGACCAGTTTGAGAAAACACTTAAATGGACCACCCTTGGCATCTTCGTACTGTTCCTGTTTGCCACATTCAAAGGGCGTTCCGAAGCCAACTGGACAGTGCCGGCATTTGTTGGCCTGATCGTACTGGCACACCAGGAATTGACTGCCAGTCCGAGGTTGAAAAAATGGGCCTATTGGTTGCTGGTTCCGTCGTTATTGCTGGTGTTTATGACAAGGATCTACATGATGTCTGATGTCAAACCCCAACCCTGGCTGAAGAAAGATGAATTCCACAAAACTGCAGCATGGGCCAGGGCCATCAAAGACAGCGCGAAAGGTCTACCAGTAGTATTTCCAAACTCTTACCAACGTGCCTCTCAGTATTGGTTTTACACGGGCGATACATCTTTTGCATTGAACTGCATCCAATACCGCAGAAGCAACTATAATTTCTGGCCTCTTGAAGAGAGATTGCAGGGCAGGAAGGTGATGCTTGTATATCCCGATGTACTGGATTTTTACTCAGATAGTTTACCCAACGAAAGGAAGCCGATGCACTTTAAAGTAGTGGATTCTTTTTATTCGTACTCGCAGATCAATATCATTGAAGAGGGAAATGCCGTCATAAAAGACGGAATAATGACTGCGCAGTTATTCGGCCCGTCCAACAGAAACTACCGGAAAACAAATCCACGGATCTACCTCGTGCTCTACGCACATGATAACGATGTGGCTTACACTATTCCAATTGATATGAAATTCACGGACCTGATCCATAGTTCTGTGCCTGTGGAAACTACTGTGGATCTCCGCTCCATCAAACCCGGAAAGTACAGGTACAAATGGGCCATAGAATCAAGTATCCCCGGTTGGCCAACGCTTAACAGCAGTTCCTCAGAACTGCTGTTAAAATGAATTAGCCGGTTAGTATGCTAGCCGGAGAGAGCATTGGATAAACAGGTTAGAGCGTATTCTTGAAATGGCGCATAATCGAACCCATTTACACGCATATCTAATGCACTAACCGGTTAACATGTCAGCAGGTTAATTATGTTAGTTGATCAGTTTGACAATATCCGGGTCGCCATCCAGGTGATTCATCTGGCGCAACACCCATCCGCTCCTGATGGAAACGTACCGCGATGGAGGTTTGACTGAATATTTTTTGGGATTGGGGAGGCAGGCTGCGATCATGGCAGCTTCCTGGCGGGAAAGTTTTTTTGCCGGCTTTTTAAAATAGGCCTGGGATGCGGCTTCTATTCCAAATATTCCCCTGCCCATTTCAGCAACATTAAGATACATCTGGAGTATCCGCTCCTTACTCCAGATCAGCTCGATCATAAATGTAAAATATACTTCAAGGCCTTTGCGCAACCAGCTTCTGCCCTGCCAGAGAAATACATTCTTGGCAACCTGCTGGCTGATGGTTGATGCTCCCCGCACACGCCCGGGTTTTTTCTCATTATAAGCCATCGCCTTTTTGATGCTCTTAAAATCAAATCCATTATGATCAGTGAATACCTGGTCTTCCGAAGAGATCACGGCAAGTTTGGCATTAGGTGAGATCTCATCGTAATCAACATAATCCCTTTTCAATCCATCTCCGGAAAATACCGAGCCCAGTTGCGTGAGCGTGATCGGCGGATCCACCCACCGGAGTATGATGATGTATATGAACTGGAAGAAAAACAAAAAGAGGAAGATCCTCTTTAAAATTCTTAAAATTTTCATACGTAAAAGGAGACGCAGAAAAAAACGCGGAGACACAGAGTTCATCTCTGCGTCTCTGCGTCTATCTCTGCGTCTCTGTGTTTATAGCAGTGTTAATATATTTAAGTGTATAGCCCTCGCCAATAACATATTTCCTCTTTCTCAGTTTATGCATGATAAATCCTGCAGCGGCCACACCTGCCGATATGCCAATGGTAGTCCAGTCTACCGGTTCCCCCAGGTAAGCTGCATTGATCAAATGGAGTGCAGCATACCCCGCACCTCCGATCATGAAGATGGACCCATCCCTTACGAACTCAAAGCTGGCTTTAGGTTTGCGTATCCAGGCGATCTCGTTGGTATGATATGCAAACCAGAAAATACCAACGGTGTCCTGCACCTGTGTGCCCCACATGGTCATCGCCCTTCTTACATCATATCGCTGCAGGAAGATGGAGTCCCGCTCCACTTTCCTGATATTGCCTTCCACATATCTGCCGCTTTTGGTTCCAAAAACTATGGGTATGCCCTGGAAATAAGATTTGACGGTCCTGTCGTTCCTGTCCCGCAGTACCACCATATCAAAAGATCCTTGCTGCTGGGCCATGATCTCCGTGGAAATAGTGGCCAGGAAAAGCAACAGGACAAATTTCTTCATATCAACCAACTTATGGCTTGTAAAATAATGCGCCGTACATCAATACTGCCCCGAAGATAACCAGTATTGTCCCTGAAATTTTATTTATCAGTAAAATATGCCTTGGGGTCAGGCTGTTCCTGATCTTCCCGGCCATCAGCACTTTCAGCACATCGGCAACCATATTCATGCCCAGGCAAACCGAGAAGATGATCATTCTTTCCCAGAAAGTATGGATGGTGGCAAATGCCGTGGCATTGATCAGCCAGAAAATGAGTACGCTGGGGTTAAGTGTATTGATCAGAAATCCCTGAAGGGCGATCCTGGAAAAATCCGTTTTGGAAAATGTTTTTACCACCAGGGTGTCGGCCGCATTCAGGTTTACTTTTTTGAAGAAGATATAATAGATGCCCATGCATGCAAGAAAAATACTCCCCAGGTAGGCGATGGTGTTTTTGAATGCAAGAAGTTCGGTGACCAGCTCAGAGAAGAAATTCGCAAAAAGCACCAGCACGATATCGCTGATCCATACACCGGCAACAAAGCTGAATCCGCCTTTATACCCGTTGTTGATGCTCTGCTTGATAATGGTGAAGATCACCGGACCTACGGAGAGCACCAGGATCAGACCAATACCAAAACCCTTTAAAACTGCTTCTAACACGGAATTGAAATAGTGAAATAGGAAGTTAGTAAAATAGAAAGGATTCTTATGGAAAGTTAGTGATGAAAGGCTGGCTATCTCCCTATCTACCTAACTAACTGTTTTTTTAGTGCCTGTGAAATTCTGCCAGTCTTCCAGCATCTTTCCTTTCAGTACCCTGGGAAATTTATGCTGCCCTCCTACTTTCCCCTTAAAAGCCATAAAATCCATGAAGGTTTTTTCCGGTAACACGTCTAGAATGATCTCTTTTAAAGCACTCCTTCTTTCTACTGCATAATCATCATTCAGCTCTTTAAGCTTCTGGTCTATCTTCACCCTGAGCTCTTCAGAATTGACATGATCATCGCAGGCCACATACCAGTGGTGCGCA
>JAHEFC010000072.1:5229-8757 GCA_024640385.1 Sphingobacteriales bacterium | reverse complement strand
TTGCAGGGCCTTGTTCATATTGTCAACGCTCAGGTGTTCGCCAACAAGACTGAGAAAATGTTTTGTTCTACCTGTTATAATGATCTCTGATCTTTCAATATTGACAAATCGGATAGTATCCCCGATCAGATACCGCCAGGCACCTGCAGAAGTACTGAGGAGGATTGCATAGTCCCTGTGTTCTTCCACTTCATGTATCAATAACGCTTCGGGATTTTTGACCAGGTTGCCGTCGTGATCGAAATTCTTATCGTCGAATGGAACAAATTCAAAAAATATATGCTCATTGGTCACCAGTCGCATGCCATCGCAATACTGCCTGTCCTGGTAGGCTATGTACCCCTCAGAGGCCAGATAAGTTTCTATGTATATTAATGGATGCGCAAGCAGTTTCTCGAACCCCTTCTTATAGGGTTCGAAGGCCACACCGCCGTGTGCGAAGAACTGGAGGTTGGGCCAGATCTCATGAATATTTTTCAGCCTGTATCTTTCGATGATCAGCTCCATGCACATTTGTATCCAGGCAGGTACCCCGGTTAAAAAGCCGATATCCCAATTGGGCGCTTCCTCAACGATCTGTTCAAGCTTTTTATTCCAGTCTTTTTCTTTAGCTATATGCTTGCCTGGCTTATAGAAAGGAGAAAACCAGAAAGGCGCTTTCTTGGCCGTGATCCCGCTAAGGTCGCCCGCATAATAACCAGGGCCTTTTTGGAGATCAGTGCTACCACCAAGCATCAGAAATCCACGCCCAACATTTTTCCAGTGAACATCATAGGTCCGAAGGCTTAAAAGCTGCTTGATCATCACCAGGCGGTTACCACGCATCAGGTCATTTGTGACTGGAATATATTTGCTGGCAGATTCAGATGTTCCTGAACTCAGTGCGAAATACTTGATCTTCCCGGGCCAGCACACATCCGGATAACCATCCAGGGTCCTATGCCACCAGTCTTTATGGATCGTACTGTAATCAAAAGTGGGCACCAGCTCCTGGAATTTCCTGGCGGGGTGGCGATTCAGGAGTATCTCATCAAACCTGAAGTGCTGACCGAATTCAGTATAACGTGCTTTTTTCAGGAGTTTTTTAAGAACCCTGATCTGCTGGCGCTTGGGTGAATTCTGGGGAATCTTCAGCGCTCTGGCAATCGATGGTGGCAGGTTGATCTCGATGAGCGACATTATATGCAAGATAGGATATTCACTAAATAATATTAATGCCATTTATCATGTTCCCAGCCACTTATAGCCTTTTGAGATCAGGTTCAGATCCCGGTTCAAACTGTACTCCCGGGCATATAATTGATCAAGCATTACCAGGCCTTCTTCCAGTTGCCTTTGCTTGCGCACCGGCAAGGCGTTAGTCCCAATGACCCCTTCACGAATTTTAGGTAACCCTCCCTGGCTGCTGGTGCTATAACCTACCCATGACTTTCTTCCAAGCACTACTAAGATAATATTTCGGAATAATTTTGCCGGATGTCTTACTAAAAACAAGTGAATTGGAAATCCAATGAGCAACAAGCCTGAGATCACCAGATCAATCAGACGTTTGTATCTCCTGGCCGAGGGGCGATCTATTGAGTAAAGTTGCCCGGTAGAAATACTGGTTCCGGCAGATCTGCTGGAGTCTGACCCCACTATTGAATGCGAGCCGCAGGCGTGTATGCGAATGCGGATATCCTCTTTCAGCTGGGTGGTTCTGTTAATGATCTCGCCAAAACTCAGTTGTCCCTGGCAGAAAATGATCTCTCTGACGGGTACGTCCTCTATGAAAATAGCGAGATTGGACAAGGTCGCCAGGTGATTTGCCCCGTCTTCCGATATCGCAATCCTGCCCAGGACTCTTTGCTCTTTTTCAGCACCCAGCATGAGCGAGGATGCTTCTTCGAATTCCTGATCGGTAGCCACGATCACGGTGCCCAGTTTTTCTTCTTCTTCTTCCTCAATCCAGCCCCATTTCCGGAGCAATAGCCGGTTCAGACTGAGCAACAGGAAAGAAAATAAAGAACCCAACAAGAGAATACCCCTCGAGAACCGGTATTTCTCGGGCAAAAGGGAATAAAGAGTAAGCACAATTAATATTGAAATAAATGTGGAATTGATCACACGGCCCTTTTTCTGATGCCTGTCGTACAACCCGGCATAATAAGAAACCAGGATGAAGACCAGGGTGAAAGCCGGAAAAGCTACTATGAGGAGGTTTTTTTCATAGACAGTCTCTGGTTTCACAAACCTGTTCCATATAAAAGTAGCTGCTGCAAACGAGATCAGGGTATTCACGCCATCAACCAAAGGGAGGCCGTTGCGCCTGATGAATCCGCCAAAAGCAGTAACAGCCGCTCTTGCCCAAATAGCAATATTGATGGCCAGTCGGTATATTTTTGCCGTTTGGCCTCCGTAATGTTTTTGAACAAAGGTGCTCATGGCCTGGTAGAACATTCGGACATAATTGAGCGATCCCCGTTTGGTGCTTTCGCCCTTGAAGTGGATGATGGTGGTGTCAGCGAAATAGTAATTCTTGTAGCCGGCCTTTTGAATTCGGTAACTAAGATCAATGTCTTCGCCATACATGAAGAAGTCTTCATCAAACCCTGCTACTACCTCCAAGGTCCCTACCTTGGCGGTAGGGACCTTGGAGGTAGGGGCGGTTTTATCCAACGCGTCTTTCCTAACCATCATGAAAGCGCCAGCCAAAACGTCAACTTCATGAATCTGTTGGGGATCCAAATGTCCCAGGTGGTAGCGGGCAAAGGTTTTTGACTTCGGAAACAGGGTAGCTAACCCGCAAAGTTTAAAGAATGATGTGGCCAGGGTGGGGTAGGCTCTCTTACTTTCTTTCAGAAACCGGCCGCTTCCGTCCACCATATGCACACCCAATGCCCCGGCCTCGGGATGGGCCTCCATGAATTGAATGCATTTCACCAAACTATCTTCGGGTATGATCGTATCAGGGTTAAGGAACAACACATAATCACCTTTCGCCATCGCCAATGCCTGGTTGTTAGCTCTTGCAAACCCGAGGTTTTCCTCATTCCAAATGAAAGTGATCTCCCTACCTCCAAGGTCGGTACCTTGGAGGTAGGGACCTTGGAGGTAGGGGAAAGTGGAGCTGAGGAAGTATTCCTTACTGCCGTCTGTAGAAGCGTTATCCACTACAATAACTTCGGCCTCAATATGCTGTATGGCCTGCATCACCGAGAACAGGCACTGCTCCAGGAAATGTTTGACGTTGTAATTGACAATAATGACGCTTAGCAAGTAATGGGTTTGTACAAATTTACGGATTGGCGGATTAGCGGATTGACGGATTAATAGACAAGATTGTACATGGGAATCCGCCCCTGCCGGCAGGCAAGCAGGAATTCGTCAATTCGCCAATCCGCTAATTGGACCTACCTTTGCCCCATGCTAAAAACAGTTCTATTGCGCGCTGCAAGAGAAAGCGGTCACTTAATGAGAGATTTCTCAGCACGCGATTTTACCATCAGCAATAAAGAGGGCGTCAATAACCTGGTCACTGAAGTAGAT
>JAHEFC010000072.1:4435-5219 GCA_024640385.1 Sphingobacteriales bacterium | reverse complement strand
AGAAACTGATCATGGGTATCATCAGGGAATCTTACCCTGATCATTACATCCTGACTGAAGAATCCGGCGACCTGCCGAAAGACTCCAATTATAAGTGGATCATCGATCCCATTGACGGCACGGTTAATTTTGCCAATGGTATCCCATTATGCTGCGTAAGTATAGGCGTTGAGAAAGATGGTGAAATGATCATGGGTGCTGTTTACAATCCTTTTATCGAGGAATTCTTTTTTGCTGAAAAAGGAAAAGGTGCAACACTGAACAATAAACCCATTTCAGTAAGCCATAAGGCAAAAGTGCAGGAATCTATACTGGTAACCGGTTTTCCCTACACTTATATCGACCAGGAGAATGGCCCCCTCGATACTTTCGGGAGATTCATCCGCGCCGGAGTTCCCGTGAGAAGGCTGGGCTCTGCGGCCATCGATCTCTGCTGGGTGGCCTGCGGCCGGTTCGATGGTTATTTCGAACATTTCCTGAATGCATGGGACAGCGCGGCCGGATTCCTTATAGTGGAAGAAGCAGGAGGGAAGGTGACAGGATTCGATGGTGAACCCTTTTCACCCTACAAGAACAAGATCATTGCCACCAACGGGCATATCCACGATGAGATCATTCTGTGGATCCAAAACAAAAGATAATTATGGAAACAAGGACCGAGATTTCAACATAC
Organism: Sphingobacteriales bacterium; assembly: GCA_024640385.1. Classification (GTDB taxonomy): domain Bacteria; phylum Bacteroidota; class Bacteroidia; order Chitinophagales; family Chitinophagaceae; genus Pollutibacter. The sequence continues at coordinate 4,546 of JAHEFC010000072.1, read as the reverse complement.
GGCGAGTTTGGACTGATCAAACACCTTACTAAAAATATCGAACACCAGAATGCTTCTACCATTCTCGGTGTGGGTGACGATGCAGCAGTGATAGACCATTTTGGAAAGCAA
>JAHEFC010000072.1:0-4425 GCA_024640385.1 Sphingobacteriales bacterium | reverse complement strand
CACCGACCTGCTGATCGAGGGTGTTCATTTCGACCTGATGTATACCCCGCTGAAACACCTGGGTTACAAATCGATCGTGGTCAATCTCTCTGATGTCTATGCCATGAATGCCACCCCCACCCAGGTGACATTGAGCCTGGGCATCAGCAATCGTTTCAGCGTGGAGTCGCTGGAAGAATTCTACGAAGGCGTGTATGCTGCATGCGAATACTACGGAGTTGACCTGGTAGGCGGCGATACCGCATCTTCACAAAAAGGATTCATCATTTCTGTAACAGCCATTGGAGAAGTGGCTGCCGATAAAGTGGTAAAAAGAAGCGGTGCAAAAAAAGGCGACCTGATCTGCTGTACCGGAAACCTCGGCGGCTCTTATATCGGTCTTTTATTCCTGGAAAGAGAAAAAAAGATCTTTTTGGAGAATCCCCAGATACAACCCGACCTGGAAGGGGAGGACTATGTGATCCGGAGACTGTTGAAGCCGGAAGCCCGGAAAGATATTATTGAATTCTTTGAGCAGCAGGGCATTGTACCTACAGCAATGATGGACATCAGTGACGGGCTGAGCTCGGAGATCCTTCATATCTGTGAACAATCCGGTGCAGGAGCGGTTCTTTATGAAGAGAAATTACCGATCAGTGAATTGAGCCGGATGGCCGCGTATAAATTTGAGATCGACCCAACAGCTTGTGCATTAAGCGGCGGAGAAGATTACGAGTTGCTGTTTACGCTGAAACAGGATGATTATGACAAGATCATAATGAATGAACAGATCAGCGTGATAGGTTATATGACCGATGCTTCCGAAAGCGCAGTAATTATTACCAAAGGCGGAAACAAGCACCAGATCACAGCCCAGGGTTGGAATGCATTTAAATAGCAGGTGGCAGGTTACAGGTTGCAGGTTGCAAAACGGATGCCTGTTCGATAATAATAACGTTTGCTCAAACGTTTTGTAGATGGTTAGTTATGAAGAAGAGGATCGACATTATCTTGTGTTTACCAATGGTTTGGCTGATGCTGTTACTGGGCTCCTGCTCGGGCAGTTTGTTGGCGCCCGCTAAGTCCGCTTCATCTTTTGCCCCCCTTCAAAAATATTCACCTGAACAGCTTAAGCGGGATTTCGACCTGATGAAAGAGGTAATGGAAAAGTTCCATCCCTCCATTTACTGGTATACGCCAAAAGACAGTATGGAGAAGATCTTCTCCTTTTACAGATCGGCCATCACTGACTCCATGACGGAACAACAATACGGGTTCAAAATACTGGCCCCGGTGATCACCAGTGTAAGATGCGGCCACACCTCTTTCAATTACTCAAAAAAATACAGCAAGGCCATGCAGGGAATAAGGCTTCCTTCATTCCCTTTAAGTGTTAAGGTGTGGGGCGACTCAATGCTGGTGACAGGCAACCTGAATAAAAAAGATTCAGTGATCAAACGGGGAATGTTGCTGAACAGCATCGACGGCTACAACGTAAATCAACTCACAGCCATCATGTTCCGCTATCTGCCAACAGATGGATATGCTGAGAACATCAACTATATCAGGCTTTCAAACTCCTTCCCTTATTATCACCGGAATATTTTTGGCTTGAAGAAGAACTATACCGTGAATTTCACTGACAGTACGGGAGTTTCCAGAACAATGGAAATACCGGTGTTTGATCCGATGGCCGACTCAATCAATAAGTTCAAACCGGAAAAAAAGAAGAAGGCCGAAAAGCGAAGCAAAGAGGATCGGTTGAATGAACTGCGTTCACTAAGAATCAATAACGAAACCCGTTCCGCTGTCATGGAGCTGAATACTTTTGACGGAGGCGCAGGTCTTGATAAATTCTTCACCCGGTCTTTTAAATCTTTGCACAAGAGTGGAACCGAAAACCTGGTGATAGACATCCGCAGCAATGGCGGTGGGAGAGTGAATTATTATGCGAAGCTTGCAAGATATATCCGCAAGACTCCATTCAAAGTGGCAGACTCCGCTTATGCTTTAAAGAAGGGTTTTGGTAAGTACGGGAAGTACTTCTCCACACGAACATTGAACTCGCTTGCATTGGGGTTGTTCACTTCCAAAAGGACCGACGGACTTAGGCATTTCAATTACTGGGAGAACCACAATTTCAAACCCAAGAAAAAATACTTTTTCGACGGCCGGGTCTTCGTGCTGATCGGAGGTCCAACTTTCTCTGCCTCCACACTGTTTGCGCAAACAGTAAAAGGCCAGGACAATATTATACTGATAGGTGAAGAAACCGGCGGCGGCAGCCATGGTAATAATGGCCTGATGATCCCTTATATTACCCTTCCAAACACCAGGATGCGCGTTCGAATGCCATTGTTTCGCGTGGTACAGTTCAACCATCCGCCTAAAACGGGAAGAGGCGTAACACCAGACATTTACGTACCTCCAACTTCAAAAGCCATATTGAATTTCACAGACCTGAAAATGCAGAAAGCATTTGAACTGATCAATGAAGAGAATCATAAGACGGCAAAGAAATTGACGGATTAGCGGATTGACGAATTAGCTGATTCATTAATTCTGCGGTCAGGCCAATATTAAGAATCCGTCTATCCGATAATCCGCCAATCAGACAATCAGGAAAGAATCCCCGTCTCTCAAGAAAGGCAGCTTAGCCCTGATCTCGTCGAGTTTTTTTCTATCTAACGTTGCAGTATAAACGAATTCTTCTTTAGACTGGGTATACAGCACTTCGCCCATGGGATCTACCACCATGCTGTCGCCGCTGTGATAGATCTCATTACCGTCATTCCCTACCCTGTTAACCCCTACAACATAACACTGGTTCTCGATGGCACGGGCCTGTAACAAGGTTTTCCAGGCATGTACCCTTCTTTCAGGCCAGTTGGCCACATAGATGAGTACATCGTATTCCGGTGTTTCGGGCGACTGGCCAACATATTGTGGGCCTCCGAACTCTTTATCGTCCTCATCTTCCAGTGATAACGTTGGCGTATTTTTCTGCCTGGCCCAAACGGGGAAACGCAGGTCATAACAAACCAGCAGGTTCACCTTCCATCCTTTCACAGAGGCGATCAGTCGCCTGGTTCCTGCAGCATAATGTTCATGTTCGCCGGCATAAGCAAAAAGATGCCGCTTATCGTAATACCCATACTGCTGATTCGGCAGCATCCAGATCAGCCGGTTGTAATAATGTCCATCCTCCTCAATGATCAGGCTTCCGGTGATGATCACTTTTTTAGTTGCGGCCATCCTCTTCATCCAGGTCACCGTTTCACCATCCATGGTTTCTGCAAGCGCTTCGGGACGCATAGAAAACCCAGTACTGAACATCTCTGGTAACACCACTATCTCTGTTTGGCCCAGCGCACTGATCTTTTCCCCGAACATCCTGAGATTGGATGCCTTATCCTCCCAGGCCAGATTGGCCTGTATTAAACTGACTGATAATGACGACATAATCTGCAAATTACCTAAATTAATACCATGATGACCCGCACAGCATTCCTCCAGCAGATCTCGCTGCTTTCCGCAGGAGCATTAATCAATCCAATCAGTTCATGGGCTGAAACTACGGCTGATAAAAAGATAAAAGTTGCAGTCATTGGATGCGGAAGTGTATCTGGCGTTTACCTGCCACATTTAACGGCTTCGCCTTTTGTGGAACTGGTAAGCGTTTGCGATATCATCCCCGAACGCGCGGCAAAAAGGGCGGCTGAATTCAAAGTTTCCAATCAATACCCTCACATCGACCAGCTACTTGCAGGCGCAGCTTTCGACCTGCTCGTAAACCTCACTGATATGCAGGAACATGGCCGGCTCAACAAACAAGCGCTGGGCTCCGGCAAAAATGTGTGGAGTGAAAAACCGCTGGCCAATAGCTATGTGGAAGGAAAAGCCCTGCTGGATCTCGCCAATGCCCGCAAACTTCGTCTTTGGGGTGCTCCGGCTGTGGTGAACTCCCCCCAATTCGCTTTCATGGCAAAATCGATCAAAGAAGGAAAACTGGGCAGACTGGCAGCCGCTCACGCTCACTATGGACATACAGGGCCAAGCTGGTCGGCATTTTTCTATGAGAAGGGCGGCGGAAGTTTGCCGGATTTGGGTGTTTATAACCTAGCCTCGCTAACAGGGTTGCTTGGGCCGGCCAAATCTGTAATGGCCATGACCAGCATAGTAACACCTAATCGAAAAGTGGACAACAAGGGGAATATCAAGGTGGAGGCCGAAGACAATGCCATGGTGTTAATGGATCATGGAAACGGGGTGCTGTCCCACGTGCAATGCGGATTCAATTATTTCGATCCCTACGGGCATGAAGGAAAGGGGCAAGACCGGCCAACCATTTCAATATGGGGCTCAGAGGGCAATATGGCTTTAGTGGGGTACGATTGGGCGCCATTTGGTGTTGAACTGGCTACTTCCTGGACAGAAAAGCCCAAA
>JAHEFC010000361.1 GCA_024640385.1 Sphingobacteriales bacterium | reverse complement strand
ATGAGGAAAGAACCAGGCGGGCCGGGCTGTAAGGTAAAATACGTCGATCACCAGGAACACGATGGTCATCACCCACAGCGGTATGCCGCCCCCGATCATCGGGAATAAACGATAACCCGGCGCGAACGCGGTGGCACCAATGGCAACAGCCATAATGGGAGCAATGGCTCCAAAATAAAACCTGGTATCAGGCGCTTGCTTCAATTGAGGGAAGATGGCATAACAAAGCAGGTATACGGCAGCACTGATCACGGCACCATAGATATAAAGCGGGATGATCCTGCGGTTGCCGGTAAGATCCTGGAAAATATAGCCGTAGGTCCATAACCAGAACATGTTGCTGAGCAACATCCAGAAATCCATTTGGGTGAACCCGGAACTGAGAATGGTCCAGGGCCTGGTGATAAACGTGGAAAAATCAGCGGGCATGCTGAACCACTCAAAAACCTGTTTATAATAGTTAGCTTCTATTCCCCCGGAAAGGCCATATACAGCAAGGATAAAACGGAGGGTAATATATACAAATACGTTCAGAATGATCAACATCAGGAGTGCATTATTCTCACTCCAGATCGACACCCTTCTTTTCACTGAATAATCACGATAGCCCATAAATGATGTTTTCACCTCTATGTAAATGTAAAAAATCTATAGCCTTCCTGAAAAGTTAATTAATAAAACGTTCGACGATTTTTTTTGTTCCAGATGAGTAATAATATGATACCCACCAATGCACCCCCCACGTGGGCAAAATGGGCTACGCCGGTTGACTGGCTGGAAAATCCTCCGATGAGGTCAAGACCGATCAACCCCATCATGGCGTATTTTGCCTTAATGGGAAATGGAATGGGAAGGATCAGTAACTGGCTGTTCGGGAAAGTGAAAGCAAATGCGGCAAATATCCCCATCACCGCCCCGGAAGCACCCATGGTTGGGACGTTCAGGTTGCTGTAATATACGTCCGGCCCGATATAACCCTGTGTAAACAAGGGTTCAAGCTGCCTGAGATCGTACCAGAGCGCAACCATATGAACCAGGGCCGCACCCACACCACAGATCAGGTAGAAGAGGAGAAACCTTTTGGAGCCCCAGAGGTTTTCCAAAGTGCTGCCAAACATCCACAATGCAAACATATTGAACAGGATATGAAAGAAATTACCCGGATCGTGCAGGAACATATAGGAGATGAACTGCCAGGGTTTGTAGTATTCTGATTTAATATAGTGAAGGGCGAAAAGATTCTCTATAGGGATCAGTTGCTTACCTACTGTGATCTGTGCCAGCCATACCAACGCATTTATGATCAGGAGGTTTTTAATAATCGGTGGGAGCACCTGGAATCCCCGGGGACGTATTTCTGTAGAATTCATTATGTAAAGGTAAGGAACACGGAGGGAACGCGGAGACACGGAGGGACCTCTGCGTCTCTGCGTCCCGCTCCGCGTCTCTGTGTCTATTTCGTGTCTCTGTGTTTTAACTGAACCACGTTCTCAATATGATGGGTATGCGGAAACATATCCACCGGCTGGATCTTTTCCACCCTGTATTTTTCATCCAGCAGCTGCAGGTCACGTGCCTGGGTTGCCGGGTTGCAGCTCACATATACTATAGTGGGTGCCGATATGTCCAGCAACTTTCTAACCAGTTTCTCATGCATACCTGCACGGGGCGGATCTGTAATGATCACATCAGCACGGCCATGCTTTTCGAAAAAAACATCATCACAGATGTCCACCACATCACCGGCATGAAATACCACGTTCCGCACTTCATTGATCTCTGCATTGATACGGGCATCGTCAATGGCCTCAGGGATCACCTCCACACCCACCAGCTTACTCACCCCGCCGCTGCAGAAGATCCCGATACTGCCGGTACCACAATACAGATCGTACAATACTTCTCTGCCGGTCAGTTCTGCATATTCCCGTGTAACCTTATATAATAACTCCCCCTGCCTCGAATTGGTTTGAAAAAACGACTTCGGACCTATCTTGAAACTGAACTCCTCCAGTTTCTCCAGGATGAACCCCTTCCCATGATACACTATGGGTTCCAGGTCGTGAATGCTGTCGTTCACTTTTGGATTGACCGTGTAAACAAACGTAGTGATCTCAGGAAAGGTTTTCAATAACTCGGCGGCTATCAGCCTGATCGCTTCTTTATCTTCATACCCCACACATAAATTGATCATCAACTCACCTGTTGTTGCATACCTGATGATCAGGTTGCGCAGGAAGCCAACGTGATTGCGGATATCATAGAATGAAAAACCATGTTCCAGCGCGATCTTCCGCATATGGTTCCTGATGGCATTGGAGGGCTCTGCCTGCAAATGACACTCGGAGATGTCGATCACTTTGTCAAACCATTTGGGGATATGATAGCCCAATGCCGGCTCAAATGCCGCATCAGGATCCCGCTGCCGGAATTCCTCGTTGGTAAAGTATTTTTTGTTTGAAAAAGTGAACTCCAGTTTATTTCTGTAATTCACGGTCTCTATACAACCCAGGATTGGATTTATGGGAGGAAGTTCAACCTTGCCGATCCTCGCCAGATGATCTGCAACCTGCTTCTGCTTCATTGCAACCTGCTCCCCATAGGGTATCATCTGCCAGGAACATCCACCACAGACCCCAAAATGCCGGCAAACCGGGTCAATTCTCCGGCCTGACAGCTTGTGAAACCGTAAAACCTGCCCCTCGGCCCAGTCTTTCTTGTTCTTGACCACCTGTATATCAACCACATCGCCTGGAACAGCACCCTTCACGAAGATCACTTTCCCGTCAATTTTCGCCAATGACTTCCCTTCGGCGGCGTAATCTGAGATCTCGACACTATTGATAATCAAGTTCTTCCTGCTCTTCATTCTGCTCATTAAATCAACATTCAACAATCAAAATTCAAAAGTAAAACGTTAAAACTTACCAATGAGCCCGTATCTCCTAATTTTGACTTTTTAGTTTTGACTTTTTAGTTTTTACTTTTGACCTAATCATGAATCCACGTTTACTCCTGACCACCCTCGCCCTATTGATACAGTCTGCCCTAATGGCCCAGAACGCCTGGCAGATCAAAGTTACCCTCAGGCCTTTTACTTCTGGTTACCTTTTCCTGGCCCACCACTATGGATCTAAGCAGATGCTGGTTGACTCCGCAGCCATTGACAAGAATTCGCAGGCCGTTTTCCAGGGTAAAGAGAAACTGGCCGGAGGTATTTATATGATCGTGTTCCCAAAGAAAGACGGCTGGATGGAAGTGATCGTGGATAAAGAACAGAACTTCAGCGTAACAGCCGATAGCGCGGATATCATCAAAAGCATGAATGTTACAGGTTCCAGGGATAATCTGCTCTTCAGGGACTATCTCCTTTATTCCCAAAAATATGGCGGAGAAATGAATGAACTCCAGAAGCAGTACAAAGCCGCTACCACAAAAGCAGATTCTGCCAGACTGGAAACACAGCTGCAAGCCAAATCCAAAGAGCTGAGAACTTATCGCGATAAATTCATTGCCGACCACCCCCAGCACCTCCTTTCCTCTATATTCAAAGTATTCAAAGAACCGGCAATACCTGCGGAAATAACCGATCAGGCTGCGAGGAACCAATATTTCAGGAGGCTTTACTGGGATTCCATGGACCTGAACGATGAAAGACTTATCAGGACCCCGGTGCTGCAGGCTAAGTACGACAGGTTTTTTGACGAGATCGTTCCCCCGCTTCCAGACACGCTGATCATGGAAGTAGATGAACTCATGCTGAGGGTCCGGGTAAATGAAGAGATGAAGAAATACACTTTACTTCATCTTACAGATAAATACGTGAACCCCAAATACATGGGGCAGGATAAAGTATTCGTACACCTGTTCACCAAATATTATATACCCGGAGACGCGGATGCCTGGCTGAATGAGAAATATCGCAAATTCATATTCGACAGGGGGTATAGCCTGATGATGAACGTAATAGGGGAAAAAGCGGCGAATATCAATATGGTTGACACTTCGGGTAAGAAAAAATCGCTTTATGAAGTGAATTCGCCCTATACCGTGGTCTGCTTCTGGGACCCCACCTGCAGCCACTGCCAGGTGGAAGTACCCAAACTGGACTCCCTCTACAAGAACAAATGGAAAGCCAAAGGCGTCCAACTGTTCGGGGTGATGACTGACGGAGGCTTTGAAAAATGGAAAGCTTATATCAGGGAACACAATTTGACTAACTGGATACACGTTTATCAAACGCAGGAATTGAAAGACAATGAGTTGAAGAGTGGCCAGCCGGGATTCCGCCAGTTATACGATGTGTACCAGACACCCATGCTGTATCTGCTGGATAAAGACAAAAAGATACTTGCCAAGAAACTCAATTATGAACAGCTTAATGAATTCCTCGACCACAAATTCGAATCCACAAGTCCGAAATAACACCCTGAAAGCAATGATGAGTTTCATGGCCCTGACCATGATCA
>JAHEFC010000071.1:12388-12810 GCA_024640385.1 Sphingobacteriales bacterium | reverse complement strand
AACCAAACAAAAAAAATACCTCGAAACGATATACACCATAGACCAGCAAAACAAAGCATCGGTACTGGCTTTGAATATGGTTCGCGCCAGGGCTATGAGTATGGATCCTTATGAACAGGAGGTGCTGAAGGTAAAAAAACAGATCACCAGGCTGGCCTTACAGGCCGCGGGTACAAAAGACAGCACCATGCTGGCAGAGCAGAATAAGAAGATCCTCGAACTTGAACTTAACCTGACCAAACTTAGAACGCTCAAACAGGGCGCGGGTCTCCTCAGGGAAAACCTGCCAACTGTAGAATCTATCCAGAACAGACTACTCGATAAAGGTTCAGCACTCTTATCCTATCATCTTACTGCAGATTATATCACCACCACGCTTATCACAAATAATAAATTCCTTGTAACCAGGAAAAAATTACCGT
>JAHEFC010000071.1:0-12378 GCA_024640385.1 Sphingobacteriales bacterium | reverse complement strand
GGCTTTAAAACAACGGTACATCAATTCATCTCGGCCCTTCAATCACCCGGATCAAGAATTCCCCAGGATGTCTCCCATTCCCTGTATCACCTGGTATTTGATGAAGTACAGGCTGAACATCCCGACAGACTCATTATCATTCCCGATGATGAACTTACCTATCTCGCATTCGAAAGCCTGCAGGATGAGAAAGGGATTTACGCCATAGAGCATTTTTCCATCCAATATCAATATTCAACGGCCTTCCTGGAAAAACAAACCTTAAACCTGAATAACGGTTCTGCTATTTCGTTTGCACCATTTGCATCCGGCGGAAAGGCCAATTTTGTTCCTTTGTCATTTTCAAGAGAAGAGATCAAAGACAACAAAGGCCTGTTATATTATGATGATCAGGCCACTAAAGATATTTTTCTTCAGAAAGCAGGGGAGTCGGACCTGGTGCATCTTGCAACCCATGCCAAAGCAAGTTTCGCACCCGGAGGCACCTATCTCGTTTTTTCAAAACAGGGCGGCGGAACCGATCTGTTATATGAAGAAGAGATCTACAATATGGATCTCAGAAAAACAAAACTGGTGATACTCAGCGCCTGCGAAACGGGCTCAGGAGAACTGATGGAAGGAGAAGGCATCATGAGTCTCAGCCGTGCCTTCACCTACGCCGGTTGCGATAATATCATTACCAGTTTATGGAAGGCCGATGACCGGTCTACCGCTTACATTACAAAGAAGATCCATCGATATATTGATAAAGGATACAGCATTGATAAAGCCATTTACCAGGCAAAAATTGATCTCCTTAAAGACGAAAACCTTAATCCAAGAGTAAAACATCCTTACTATTGGTCCCACCTGGTTTTCATTGGCAACTACCAGCCCCAGGCAAATGTAAACTGGAAGCTGGTTCTGGTTGCGGCCCTTGTCATCCTGGTTGCAGTATTATTATTCACATGGTACAGATCCCGCAGCAGATCATAGGGTTTTGAAAGCGATCTTGTTCAATAGCAACTCTGTGACTGCAGCATGGTATAAATGACGGGGATCATCATGAATGGCTTTGAATAACTCATAGGATTTTTCATATTTCTTCTGAGCCAGGTAAGTGAACGCCAGATAATAGTCAGCATCATCCCTGTGATCGGTTGACTGTTGCTGAATCGCTTTCAGCCATGCTTCAGCCTTTTCATTTTGTTGCTCATGTAAAAATGAAAGTGCTATCAGAAGACTATCCTGCGAACCCAGGTCTTTTCTGCCCGTGTTCCCGATCACTTCCCTGTAGTTTTTCTGATTGAATTGATCACTAATGCCGGAGAGCCCGCTATCTCCGCGGGCCTCAGTCAGGGAGAATTCCACGTAATGATCTTCAAAGATCTGCGCCGCCTGCATTTTATAGGCCCACCAACCTCCTAACATTGCCAAACCGATCACTATACTGGCAGCCAGACTCATAGTGCGACGGGAGAACATCCTGACTGTTCTGCCGGGGCTATGCTTTACTGTTGCAAGCTGAGGTGCCATTTGCCTGTGGATCCCTTTCACTTTCTCCGCCATTCCTCCAAACTTCACAGCCTGAATGGCGAATTTCAGCTCTTCCAGTTGCTGCCTGAGGTCCCCATCCGCATCCAGACGTTTCTCCAGTTCATTTTTTTCTTCAGCTTCCATATCTCCATCCAGATATCGGACAAGTGTATCATGTATGTCAAATTCACTCATGGAGAAGTGTTTTAAATTGTTGATATAACTGCGCATCCAACTTCATTATCTCTGCCAGCTTCTTAAGACATTTAGATTTCTTATTTCGAACCACCTGTTCATTTTCATAGTTCAGGGTGCTCACGATATCCTTCATCGGCTTGTCTTCATAATAGAACTGCAGCAGTATCTTTTTACAGTTCTCCCCTATCGTATCCATCAGCTTAAGGAGCTGGTGACTGCTTTGCTGCTGCTCCAGGGCCGACTGTGCATCGTTTTCAACACGGGTACTCAATTGTTCAAATTTTGTTTCACGCAACTGGGATCTGCCTCTTTTTTTCATTTCATTCCTCCAGATATTACGGTTAAGGGCAAAAAGAAAGGTTCCTATCGACGCCTCCCCCCTGAATTTCCCTTGTTTCACAGTATGGATGAATGCGATCACGGTCTCCTGGAAAATATCATCCGCATCCTGTTCACTGCCGTTATTCTGCACTACAAACCGGCAAAGAGGATCATAATGTGCCTGGTACAGGTACTTAATGGCATCGCTTTCCACCACCCCGGTTTGTTTGAGTGCATTCACTATCCAGTCATCAGTCATTTGTCTGCTTAGATCCATATCAGTATTCGTGAATCTAATCTACTGATTTTTGTTGTTCGTCATTGTTCAAAGTCAATGACGGTGAACTTCACATTCATCTTCCAGGTTGTTCAGATTATCTTTGATTCTTTTATACATGTTATTATTTACTGAACTGGAGATCCTGATCTCCCCATTCACTCTTTCTGCTTTTACCAGATCGGAAGTAGTAATACCTGCCATGATCAGGTTCAGATCAATAATGGTGGTCAGGTTATAACTGCTTCCGGGATCGATGGTCACATTATTCTTTTCACCCTTCACTTCCAGGCTCTCCATTGACTGAAAGAGTACCGGGATGGTTACGCCATTATTGGTGAAACTGCCTTTCAATTCCAATGAAGGCTGCCCTGATAAAGGATCCAGGATGGTCTTAAGCTCAACTTCGTCGTAGGTACCCGGAGGTATATTCAGGTTGCCGGCAACAGGTGTGTTGGCAAAAAGGTCAATGGTCTGCTGGGCATTAGACTTGAATTCGATCTCCGACCCAGATTTCTTCGCTTCGAATTTCACCATGGTGGCCTGCGCTCTCGCAGCTGTCCACATCAAAGAATCCTTATTGATACTATTTAAAAGAGCAGAATTATTGGTAGCTCTGAGCATGGAGGAAACCTGGGGTGTGCTTCCTGCACTATTACTGTTATCTTTTTTACAACCTGTGTATGAAGCCAAACCTACCAGTACCACGATGGTCATTATTGAATGTTTCATATGATTTGTTTATTATTAGTGTCCGGAAAAAATGAATATGTAACCGGTTTTGATAAAATCTTTTGAAATAAAAAAAGGCCGCAACGAGGCGGCCAATTTTCATCGGATGGTATCGGTTTTTAAACGTGCTCTTCTTTTACCAAAGAACCTGCAGGTGTAAAAATAGCCTGCCATTTCACCCCGCCCCTGAAGAATTCGGCCTTATAGTTTCCGTCGCTTAATTTTTTCCATTGGATATTGGTTGCATCAGGATACCTGGTATTGAATGTGCTCAGAACTGCAGCCGGTACACTCACCGTATTATTGCCTCCTCCCCCGTTTGGATTGTCTTCCCCGGCTCTGCCGGCAGCAATAACGTCATTCCCGCCAGGGAGGTCCTTGCTGCAGGATGTCATTAATACTGAACCTACAATGATGATGGCTGCGATGATCTTCTTCATGACTTAAAAATTTGGATGGTTATTGATGTATTTGATATTGGTAAAAGCAGGGGCGCAAAATGTAACCACCAGGACGAAAAAAATTTTAAATATTAAATGCAGAGGAAATGACTTAACTTATATCATTCTTCAATGCCGATTCTACATCCCCCGGATCTCTACCCTCACAAAGCCTTTAAATACAGGTAAATAGCAGGACTACACCGTCTTTACAGAGTTTTCGTAATAGGCGATAAAATCTCAGATCCATGAAAGCATTAAGACAAGTTCTTATATCAAGCTTTCTCCTATTCTCTGCATATTGCTTTGCACAGCAGGATGGAATTCTATTTCTGACAGCTGGCAAACTTGATTCACTTTCTTTTCCCGTTGGTATAGAAGAGTCATATTTTGAACATGCGCATCCCGAAAGCCTCAGTAATTTGAACTGGAAATATCATGCAGGAGATGATCTTCGATGGAAGGACCCAGCGTTTGATGACCGGAGCTGGAAATTTCTGAATACCGACTTTAATCCTGACAGCCTTCAAAAAGGCGATTGGCTGGGGATCGGATGGTTCAGACTTAAAATAATTATTGATTCATCATTGCGAAATAAGTCCATTTCGCTTGTGCTCACCCATTTTGGCGCATCGGAAGTATATTTTGACGGAATTCTGTTGAATCGATATGGTATTCCTTCTGCAGATAAGGAAAAAGAGAGAACTTACCGACCCCTGAATCTGCAACCCATTAGTTTACCTCTTTCAGATCACCGCGAATACCTACTTGCGGTCAGATATTCTTTTCTCGATGCACAAAGGATCAAAGACCGATACATAAATGGATCCCTGTTCAAGTATGACAACCCAGGATATGCAGGATTTAAAGTGCATTTTGCCAGGTCAAGAGATTCTATTGATCTGTTCGGGGAATCACTTAGAACCAATCTCCTGTATGTCACCATTACATTCGCGGCCCTGTTCCTCATCGGCTGTTTCCATCTTTCCCTTTACCTGTTTTATGCCAGGGACCGTTCTAATTTTTTCCTTGCCATCCTGAATTTCACCGTAGCCTGTTTCATATTTGCTGATTGGTTTCCAACATACACAAATTTGGGACTTCGATCGGCGATGTTCAACGACCTCATTGTCTGGATATCATGGAATTTCTGGGTACCTGTTTTGATGCTGGCCTATTATTCTGTTTTTTACAAGAAACTGCCAAGATATGTTTGGCTTTACTTCAGCGGCGTCGTAATCATGTTGATCAACTGGATTCAACCAATTAATGCATACTTTAAAATACATAACTGGCTTATGTACATTGCCTGGGTGGATATGCTGAGGATCTTCATCAGATCCGTCATGAGGAAGGAAAAAAATGTATGGATCGTAGGGATCGGTGTTATGGTGAGTCAAAGCGCCTGGATACTGTATCAGAGCCCCATTCCCACGTTCAGACGTATTGACGGCATCTCGATTTATATCATTGCACTGGCGGTCCCAGTTTCATTACTGATATTCAATGCGCTCAGAACTGCCAGAACAACGATCAACCTGGAAAACCAGCTGGCAGAAGTATTACGTTTGTCTGAACTTTCCAATAAACAGGAACAGGAAAAACAAAAGATCCTGACCGCCCAAAAAGAAACACTTGAACAACAGGTCAAAGACAGAACCATCGAATTAAGCCACTCTTTGGAAAACCTGAGATCCACCCAGGAGCAGCTGATCCATGCTGAAAAAATGGCGTCTATGGGGGAACTGACCGCAGGCATTGCCCACGAGATCCAGAACCCCCTGAACTTTGTCAACAACTTTTCCGAAATCAACCGGGAGCTCATCCAGGACTTGAAAAAAGAATTGACAAGCGACACCAATATCGAAGCTGCAGCCATCCTGGACAATATTGAAGGGAATGAAGAAAAGATCAGTGAACACGGACAACGTGCTGATGCCATTGTCAAATCCATGCTCCTGCATTCGCGCAGTAGTTCGGGTCAGAAAGAACTCGTTGATATCAACGCCCTGGCAGATGAATACCTTACCCTGGCCTACCATGGCATGCGGGCAAAAGACAAATCATTCAGTGCCACAATGAAAACCGATCTTGATCCAAAGGTTGGAAAGATCAGGTTGATACCGCAGGAGATCAGCCGCGTTTTAATGAATCTTCTGAACAATGCTTTTTATGAAGTTTCAGAGAAAAAGAAAATAATGTCGGCAGATTATGAGCCTACTGTTACGTTAACCACCAAAAAGACCGCCGACAAATTACAGATCATCATAAATGACAATGGCCGGGGCATTCCTGACAAAATCAGAGCCAAGATCTTCCAGCCATTCTTTACCACCAAACCTTCAGGAAAGGGTGCAGGCCTGGGATTGTCTCTGAGTTATGATATCGTCAAAGCCCATGGTGGAGAACTTAGCTTTGACTCCAAAGACGGAGAATATGCAGTATTCACCATGATGCTGCCTGCCTGAGTTCCAATACCCGGAATTTATTTTTCCCTACCAACTCATTCAGCATTTTGATCATCTGAGTTAATATCCGGTAATGAAACCGGAAATCAATCCTCCAATCATGACTAATAATCTAATTTCCAAAAAGATCGTTGGCCGCACCCTCGGTCTGCTGTTCCTGATCACAGTATTCCTCGTTTCCTGTTCCAAATCCGACAGCGGTTCGGCATCAACCCCTGATCCCCCGGTTACCTCAAATGCAGTAAGTATTACCAGTATGTCATTTTCGCCCGCTCCCATAACATCAACAGCAGGCGCAACCATCACCTGGACTAACAATGATAATGTAGCACATACCGTTACTGCAGATGACAATAGTTTTGACAGTGGCAGTATTGCTCCCGGAGGCAAGTACACCAGAACCTTTGCCACAGCAGGCACCTATGCATACCATTGCACCTTTCATGCTGCTATGAGCGCATCCGTGATCATCAAATAGGATCCGCAGATCAACAAAAACTTGGTATTCACCAACATTCATCCTGTTGATTTTGGGAAGTTTTGTATCCTAAAATCAGCAAAATGAAAAAGTTATTTACTGTCCGTTCAGCATCGAAAAGTTTTATTGGGTTATCGGTACTAAGCATTTCATCAGTGAGCATCATGGCCCTGTTCAACCCGCAAATGGTCATGGACCTGGTGCAGGTCAATCTTCCCAACAATGATGCCTATAGCTCCATAAGAGGTGTGTATGGCGGTGTTGGCCTCACTTTATGTGCAGCGCTGATCTATACCGTGCGAAAGAATCTGCAGGAGAGCCTTGGCCTGCTGGGCATCTTGTGGGGCTCTTACGCTGCCTGCAGGATCATCACCTTGCTTAATGAAGGACAGCTGGGCGCATTTGGAAATCAATGGATGAAGATCGAACTCGTTTTCTTTCTCATCGCGATGATCCTGTTCCAGTTGAATAAAAGAAACAGGGTTCAGTTTCAGCAACATTTGAAGCCTGCGCGGAAACTATAATTGCTCGAACCGCGCCTGGAAGAACCTCAGATATTTAGGTTCATAGATCATCTTCAGTCCATTGATCTTGTTCCGGCGCTCATTAACCCTTGCTGTAGATTCAGCAACTATTGTTGGGGGAGCTGGTATTTCATGACTTTAGTCATGGCAATAAATGAAATTGCCGACGGTTTTTTCAACCGCCGGCAACATTCACAACAGTTTATTTAGGCTTACATCTTGAACGAAGACATATTCAGGTCCTTGATATAAGGTTGTGTATAGGACCGTTTCCCGGTTGCTTTGTAAAGCGCATTGGCCACAGCGGCAAAAATCGGCGGGAACAAGGGTTCACCCAAACCGGTGGGGTCGATATCATTTTTCACAAAATGCACTTCAATAGACTTGGGTGCCTCACTGTGCCTGATCATCCGGTATTTGTCAAAATTATTCTTATCAGGTACGCCGTTCTCGAAAGACAGTTCGCCATACAGCGCATTACCGATACCATCCACAATGGCGCCCTCGCCCATGTTGGCTGCAGCATCCGGATTCACCACAACGCCGCAGTCTACCGCTGCATATACTTTCTGAACCACAGGCTTATTGTTCTGTATCACGATATCGAGCACTTCAGCAACGTATGAGTTATGGCAGAAATAGGCAGATACTCCGCGGTGTACATTGGACTGGGCCTCTGTCCATTTGGATTTCTCCCTTACCAATTCCAATACACCTGCATACCGGGCAGGCTCATAGTCATTGTCTTTCCCCACCGGATTTGTTTTGGCCCGGTTCAATAATTCCAGCCTGAATTCAATCGGATCTTTACCCATGGTTTCAGCCAGTTCATCCAGGAACGACTGCTCGGCACCTGCAATAAAATTGGACCGCGGAGCACGAAATGCACCAATAGTGATATTCGATTCGATCTCCCAGCCTTCTGCCAGGTAATGATCTATAGCTCCTGCAGGAAAACGGTTGGCATGAGCAGGCGTTTCCGGAATTCCACCGGCCTTTACATGAAATGCAAGCAGGTTATTATTCTCATCCAATGCAGCACGGTATGTTGCACTGTAGGTAGGACGATAGATGCCATATGTCATATCATCCTCCCTTGAATAAACCAATTTGACAGGAGCATTCAATTTTTGAGAGATGACTGCTGCTTCTACCATATGATGCCCATAGGCTCTGAGGCCAAATCCTCCTCCCATCCTGGCCAATTTGATATGGATCTTTTCTTTTGGCAATCCAAGGCGTGCAGTCAGCGTGTTCCTGACAAATTCAGGGGCCTGGGTAGGACCATAGATCTCAGCTTTATCAGCCATAACATGGGCAAAACTGTTGACAGGCTCCATGGTGTTATGTGCCAGGTAAGGAGCTGTATATGTCCGCTCAAGCACCTTGGCAGCCTTTTTAAACATGGCTTCCGGATCTCCATCTTTTCTTAAGATCTTTCCCGGCTTACTGGCCCATTCAGCCATTTTGGCTTTGTGCACAGACGTACTTTCCAATCCTTTTGGGATCTTGACAGTTTCTTTTCCACCCCATCCATTCACTACCATCGTGCTATCCGAAATTTCTTCCCATTCTACCTTTAACGCTTTTTTGGCGTTCATCACTTCCCAGGTGGTATTTCCAACTACAACCACTAACTCAGTGAAGGCAGCAGTATCGAATGCACTCCTCTCATAATCGTCTGGCAAGGTTTTGATCGTGAATATATCCTTGATGCCCGGCATAGACTTCGCAGCGGCATCATCTACAGATTTTAATTTCAACCCAAAAGCAGGAGGATGTACGATCATGGCGATCAGCATGCCTTCTTGCTTATAATCTATTCCAAACAAAGGTTTGCCGGTTACAATATTCAGACCTTCCACATTCTTTTTGGAATTGCCTACGATCTTGAAATCCTTGACCTCCTTTAATGTCACCTCTTTGGGTACGGACAGTTTCGCTGCTTTGGAAGCCATTTCGCCATAGCCTGCTTTTTTTCCACTCGCCTTATGATGCAGTGTTCCTGCTTCGGTAGTGATCTCATTGGCCGGAACATTCCAGGTTGCAGCGGCTGCATTCACCAGCATCTGCCGGGCAGTAGCACCTGCGGTACGGAGTGGCTTCCATCCCTGGCGAATGCCCTGGCTACCTCCCGTGAACTGGCGATTAAAACGTTCAGGATAGAAATCGGCTTGTTCTACTATTACTTTTTTCCAGTCTATATCCAGCTCTTCAGCCAACATCATGGGCATGGAAGTTTTGACATTCGATCCAAATTCAGGATTGGGTGACATCAGCGTGACCGTTCCATTCTCGCCGATCTTGACATAACTGTTCAGCTCAAACCATTCTTTGGGCATGGTCAATACTTCTTCGGGGGTGGGTGTACATCCTGCCAACCAGCTGAAACTGATCATCATACCACCACCGGCCAGTGCAGAAACTTTCAGGAATGACCTTCTGTTTATCGTTGTTTTTACCTGTGACATTAGTGGAAATTTTAGTGTGATGAAGCTTTGGCAGCAGATTTAACTGCTGCTTTGATCCTGAGATAGGTACCACATCTGCAGATATTGCCATTCATGGCCAACTCGATCTCCTCATCCGTAGGATTCGGATTCTGTTTTAACAATGCGGCCGCATTCATGATCTGCCCCGTCTGGCAGTAACCGCATTGGGCCACATCCTGTTCCAGCCAGGCTTTTTGCACGGGGTGGTCGCCTTTTTCTGATAGCCCCTCAATAGTAGTGATGGGCTGGTTCCCAACCTGGGAAACAGGTAAGAGGCAGGAACGCATCGCGATGTCGCCGAGATGAATAGTACATGCTCCGCACTGTGCAATGCCGCAGCCGTACTTGGTGCCAACAAGGTCCAGATGTTCACGCAATACCCAAAGCATAGGCGTTGCGGGATCAACATCCACCTGTTGCTTTTTTCCGTTGATGGTAAGATTGAATATTGCCATAATGATAGGTGTAAAGTATTATTTCAAGTTATGAATTATCCTTCTCCAAACAATTACGAAAAACAAACAAAAAACCGTTCTTGTCAAACAGGAAATGGACCTGTGGGAACCTGCTCACTTGATCTTTATCCCGGGCACCAGGGGATCGGCTTCAACCAGTTCGAGCGACTTTACCATCTCTTTGGTTAGCTCCTTATATTTCAAAAAATGGGGCGTCTGCACATGCGCTTTATAAGCTTCTGCATCAGCATATATTTCAAGGATAGTAATATGGGTAGGATTATTTTTTTCAGCCACCGCGTATAAAGTCAGCACGCCCGGCTCAACGTGGACAGATGTCTCGATCTCTTCTTTCAATGCCGCTTTATAACTGTCCAGCTGTGCTGGGTCGATCACCAGTTTTGCCAGCCTCACCATTTTCGTTTTTTCCTGTGCCATTGCAGTTCCACTTGAGAACAGTAATAAAATTACTGCAACTATTAGAAGCAGGCATGAACGATGTAAAAGCCCGCTGAAAAAACGACCCCTGGGAGAAGATGGTGTATACGAATTCATTGTCAATTTATTTTTCTACGCGTTTCTGTTCCTCGCCGGTATATCTGTCTCCAAATATCGTGATCTTAGATATTGCGTTGTCAAGTTCCTGTATTTCCCCTGCAGTGAACACCAAGTCGGCCGTTGCCAGGTTTTCCTGCAGGTGCGCCAGTTTTGTAGTACCGGGAATGGGTACGATCCATGGCTTCTTAGCCTGCAGCCAGGTCAGCATGGACGCTTAGAGTGTGCTGATCATCTCCACATCTTCTTCTTCCACAGCTTCTGCTGTGGCCCGCTGAACGATGATCTTCCGCCCTAAAGTGAATACGGATAATGCACTCATGGTACAAAAAGCCATGACCGCAGCCATAGGTGAGAAATAGTTTTGCAGAAAGCTGACCAGGGCTGATGCGCCGGCCCCGATAAACATTTGAATGGCGCCCAGCAAAGCTGAGGCACTGCCTGCATTATGGCCAAATGGCGCTAATGAAAGCGCTGAAGAATTGGGGAAGATGAAACCCTGGCAGCATAAAAAAAGGAAGATGAGGAAGATCGTGACAAACAGGTCACCCCATCCCAGGTAGGTGATCCCTGCCAGAATAATACCGATAATAACCTGGGTTCTCAGTGCGATCTTAATGATCTGTTCGCTCGCATAATTTTTCAATAATACCGTATTGATCTGGCTGGCCCCTATCAGGCCCATTGCGATCAGTGCAAATATCCATCCGTATTGTTGTTCACTTACCTTAAATATTTCGATAAATACATGAGGCGATCCACTGATATATGCGTATAGGCCGGCGGCAGAAATCGCGCCCGTCAGAGCATAGGTATAAAATTGTGAATGTCTGATGATATCTATGAAATTCCGGAATATGGGTATAGGCCGGAGCGAAAATGCAGGATTTGGCATCCGGCTTTCTGGCAGCAGAAAATAAACTCCTGCAAGTATGATGAGTGCAACAATAATCAGCATGACGAATACATAACGCCAGCCAAAAATTGCTGTGACATATCCACCCAGGGTAGGTGCGATGATCGGCGACACCGCCACTACCAGCATCAACAGGGAAAAAACCTTTGCATTCTCTTTAACTTCAAACAGATCCCTCACCATGGCCCTGGCAGCCACCATACCGGCACAGCCACCTAAAGCCTGCAGCAACCTGAAAATGATCAATGCGTCCACCGAAGAGGCCATGACACATCCAACAGATGCCAGGAGATAGATAGTCAATCCGGCATACAAAGGTTTTTTTCGGCCATATCGCTCCATCATGGGCCCATAGATCAATTGCCCTGCTGAGATGCCAATAAAGAAACTGGACAGGGAGAGCATCACCTTTGCAATTGTAGTATCCAGGCCTTTTGCAATGTCTGGGAATGCGGGCAGGTACATATCAATCGAAAATGGTCCAATGGCTGAAAGCAAGCCCAGTATCAGGATGAGATAAAAATGTTTACTCCTGGTTTTATTACTCATATCTCCCTGAAATTATACATCTTTTCGCCGGTCCATCATACTCTTAAATTAAAGTCCGGTCATTTTCTCAATTTGTTCCGGATATCGCGCACCCACTACTTTGATCTGAGCAGCGGCCTCTTCGATCTCACGAAGATCCTCCGCACTGAGTTCAATGGCAGCCGCTCCATTGTTCTCTGTGAGCCGATGCAATTTGGTTGTGCCGGGAATGGGCACTATCCATGGTTTCTGGGCCAGCAACCAGGCTAGTGCAATTTGAGCCGGGGTTGCATCCTTCCTGACAGCTATGGCACCAAGCAGATCAATCAAAGCCTGGTTGGCCTTGAGGGCTTCCTGCGTAAAACGGGGAAGGATATTGCGGAAATCAGTACTGTCGAACTTTGTATTTTCATTCATCTTACCCGTAAGAAATCCTTTACCGAGCGGGCTGAATGGCACAAAGCCAATTCCAAGCTCTT
>JAHEFC010000070.1:4847-12830 GCA_024640385.1 Sphingobacteriales bacterium | reverse complement strand
TATAGAGATGAGAATAACAGAAGTGAATGATCAAAAGTCAGGGAAAGAATTTCTTGATGTCGCCAGGGTCCTGTATAAAAATGATCCGCTCTGGGTCTGTCCCCTGGATAATGATATCGAATCTGTATTTGATCCACGCAGAAATAATTTCCACCAGTTCGGTGAATGCACACGCTGGATACTGAAAGATGATAAAGGCAAACTGACCGGCAGGATCGCCGCTTTCATCAACAAGAAAAAGGCATTCAATTATGAACAGCCTACCGGAGGCTGTGGTTTTTTTGAATGCATTAATGACCAGGCTGCTGCAGACCTGCTGTTCGATACCGCTAAAGCCTGGTTATTGCAACGCGGGATGAAGGCCATGGACGGCCCCATCAATTTTGGTGAGAATGATATGTGGTGGGGACTGCTGATCGAAGGGTTTACCAGCCCTTATTATGGAATGAACTATAATCCTCCTTATTACAAAAGGTTATTTGAGCATTATGGGTTCCAGGTATTGTACGAGCAGATCTCGAATAAACTGGTTCGTTCAAAGCCTTTCCCGGAAAGATTCACCAAGATCGCAAACTGGGTGGCAAAAAAACCGGGTGTCACACTGGAACACCTGCGGGTGAAAGAACTGAACAAATTCGCGGCTGATTTCAAGGAGATCTATAATGATGCCTGGCAGGATTTTGAAAATTTCACACCTATTACTGATGCCACCATCAGGGAATCTTTTGAGAAGATGAAACCCATAGTGGATGAGGGTGTGATCTGGTTTGCTTATGTGGATGGTGAACCGGCTTCATTTGTGCTGATCGTGCCGGATACCAATGAACTGATCAGGGGCCTGAACGGAAAACTGGGCCTGATCGGCAAGTTGCACTTTCTCTGGAATAAATATATTGTTAAAAACAGGAGGATCCGGGCCGTGATCATGGGTACCAAAAAACGTTACCAGCGCTTTGGACTGGAATCGGCGCTTTTCATCAAACTCAAGGAATACGCCTATGATACCGCAAAATATGATGAACTGGAGCTTTCCTGGGTAGGCGATTTCAACGCACCTATGCTGGCCATCCACGAAGCCACTGGCGCAACTTTTGCCAAGCGGCATATTACCTACAGGTGCTTATTCTAAGATATATATTAACTTTGCGCCTTCGTTTTGAAAGATCTGATCATCAATACCATTGACTTTTTCTATCCTCCGTTCAGGACGCTGATGGATAAAAAATCGTTCCGTTACCTGGCATGTGGCGGTGGCAATACCCTGCTTGACATATTCATCTACTTCATCAGTTATAATTTCATCCTGGATAAGAAGATGGTAGAGCTGCCATTCGTCACCATCAGTCCGCATATCGGCGCCTTCATTATTGCATTCTGCGTTACCTTCCCAATTGGATTCATGCTGATGCGGAATGTTGTGTTTCCTGATTCTACTGTCAGGGGAAGGATACAGCTGGTTCGCTACCTCATGATGGTGGCAGTATGCATTCTGCTGAATTACATCTTCCTTAAATTATTTGTTGAGCAGTTCAATTTTTATCCCACCGTTGCCAAAATACTTACAACCTGTATTGTGGTAGTATTCAGTTATCTCACCCAACGGCATTTTACATTCAAAGCTGCTACGGTCAAAAGCTTAGATCGTTGATGATGATATCGAGTTCTCCCTTGCTGCTGAACCTGACCACCAGGCTCTCATTGAAAGGATAGATCTTGTCGATGTTCACGGTGTTCACGCGGCCATTCATTACAACTCCTTTTTTCAACTCACTGTTCAGCTGGCCATTGACTTTTCGAGCAGCATGGTTTCATATGGCAGAATATCCAGCCTGGTATAGGGTTCGATCTCTTTCAATATTCTTTTTGAAAAAAGCCATTGAGCAGATCGCAGCATCATGTTCTCAGAGCGGATATCGAACTGAAGATTGTCAAGCTTAAGTATTTTTTTCTGCTGATCGTATACGGGCCGTCCCGTCAGGTAGAATTCACCTGATGCGGAACCGCTGAAATTGATCTTGAGGATGAGCAATTCATTCCCCACGCCATACACCTGGGCACTTTCAACTATGATATATTTTCCCAGCTCCAGGTCGATCCTTTTCTTGTGTACCTGGGTGTTGATAATATTGGTGATGGAATCATAATTCAGATAGGCGTCTGTGAAGATGGAGAAGCCTTTCCTGGACGGGGTTGGATTAAGCGCAGGCACCACCGTTCTTGTTTCTGCCGGCCTGGCCTGGCTGACCACGGGACGGGCTGTTAAACCCACATTCAGTACCATAGTGTCTTTAACTGCATAAAAATCGCCTATACGTATCTGTTGGGGATTGATCTGCAGGTAGCCGTAATTGTATATCGGCTGTACGGTATTCAGAAGATCCCAGATCTTCTGGAACTGGGGCCTGAGGCTGGTATTGGCAAGCGTGTCTAGGATGCCTTTCCTGGCTTCATCAAGTTGTGCCCTCAGCCTGTCCATGACAATGGATGTAATGTCAATGTTGAATATGCATACATTGCATTTGTCCAGCGGTACCGGTTCCAGGCGGTTGATATTCGCATTGATCCGGTAATCAGGAGTGAGTTTAAGGGAAGCAGTAAAAGCCACATTCACCTTCCTTTCGCCCTCCCTGAGTCCACAGGTACATGTTGGAGACCATGGTGTTACGGCAGTGCGTTCACTTCCGGAACCAGTACAAACCCTTTGCCCGCCGGCAACGGTATAAAAACCGGTAAACCCCATCCTGATATTATTCCCCGATGTGCTGATCTGCAGTGGCCCTCGCCTGAAGCGGTACATGTACCTGGTGTCACAATTGTCCACTACATAATCATATGGATAGCCGGGTGAAGTATATACCTGCTGAACTTCTTTTTCGGCCATGGCATAAAAAGGTTTGAGGTTGATCTTCACCGGAATGTCAATGTCTGAAGGGGGTAAACTGTCGATAAGCCGGATGGATTCAGCCAGGTTCGGCTTTTCAGGGATCATTTTTTTTGAGCAGGATAAGATCAGTGCCGGCAGCAGGAAACAGATAAGATTTTTCGGTAAGGACATTCCAATAAAATTATAAAAGGAAACTTACATTTTATGTTAATGCATACATATTTTGATTCAAGGCATTTCCGGGGCAGTAGTTGTGATTATTCATTATTTTCCCTTTATGAAGAAATTCATTTTCCTTCCGGTTCTTGTCACCGTGTTGATCAGCCAGTTATGCGTTGCCCAAACGGCTGAGCCCAATCCCATGAAGGTCTGGTTTGATCAACCCGCGAAAATATGGGAAGAAGCCCTGCCTGTTGGCAATGGATTCCTGGGTGCAATGGTGTATGGCAATCCGGCCGAAGAACACCTGCAACTGAATCACACGGCATTCTGGGCAGGTGGTCCTTATACCAATGCCAACCCTAACGGTGGCCCGCAGGCGCTGGCGGAGATCAGGAAGATGATCGACAATGGAGACTATGGCGCAGCCGACAAATTTGCCAATAAGAATTTTATCGCGGAGAAACTACATGGCATGCCTTACCAGCCGGTAGGGGATCTTCGTTTATCATTTGAAGAACATGAAGCATTCAACAACCTGCGACGTGAACTGGACATCAGCAGGGCATTGGCTACCATTACTTATTCTTCAAAAGGGGTGCGTTATACGCGGACTGTTTTTTCTTCATTTGCTGACAAACTGATCATCATCAGGTTGACTGCTGACCAACCAGGTAAGATCAGCTTCACAACATCCCTGTCTACAGAACAAAAAGGGACTATCAAAGTCAGTGGTGAAAACAGGCTTGAACTTTCGGCTACGGGGCCTGACAAGAATGGTCTACCGGGTGTGATCAGGGTTCAGACCAATGTGCTGATCAGTAATGAAGGGGGAAGCATTCAGTCCATTGGCAATAGGATCCAGGTGAAAAATGCGAATAGTGTAGTGATCCAAGTTTCCATGGCTACAAACTTCAGAAACTATTTCACCGTTACCAATGACCAGGTCGCATTAGCCAATGAAGCACTGAAAAAAGTTCAGAAAAAATCTTACGATGCACTGGTCAGTGATCATGTGCAGGTTTATCAAAAATATTTCAACAGGGTGGCCATTGACCTTGGCAGTTCTTCATCTATTCAACTCCCGACCAATCAGCGGCTGGAAAAATTCCATGCCGGGAAAGATCCGCAGCTGGTCAGTCTTTATTTTCAATTCGGCAGATACCTGTTGATCTCTTCTTCTCAGCCTGGTGGCCAGCCTGCCAATTTGCAGGGCATTTGGAATCCGCACACGGACCCGCCCTGGGGAAGCAAGTATACCACCAACATCAACCTGGAAATGAACTACTGGCCGGCAGAGTTGACCAATCTGTCAGAGATGCATCAGCCATTGGTTCAATTAGTGAAAGAACTCACAGTGAGTGGTCAGGCTACTGCAAAAACCTTATATGGAGCCAGGGGTTGGGTACTGCACCATAATACGGATATATGGAGAATGACGGGGGCCATTGATGGTCCCTGGGGTTTATGGCCAACCGGTGGTGCATGGTTATGTCAGCACTTGTGGGAGAGGTATTTATACAGTGGAGATATTTCATTTCTGAAGTCTATTTATCCATCGCTGAAGGGAGCCAGTATTTTTTTTGTTGATGTGTTATACAAAGATCCTGCTACGGGATGGTGGATGGTATCTCCATCTGCTTCGCCAGAGAATGCGCACCAGGGTTTCAGTGCATCTGCAGGAACTACGATGGATAACCAACTGGTATTTTCATTGTTCCACAATACGATCAAAGCTGCAGAGTTACTGGGGGTGGACACAGAATTCAGCAATGAGATCAGGAATAAGTTGAAAGATCTGCCGCCCATGCAAATTGGAAAGCATGATCAATTGCAGGAGTGGCTGAAGGACTGGGACGATCCCAACGATAAACACAGGCATATCTCACATTTATGGGGTTTATATCCGGGCAACCAGATATCTCCCTATAGAACCCCTGAGCTATTTGAGGCAGCAAAGACATCACTGACCTACAGGGGTGATGTTTCCACTGGCTGGTCGATGGGCTGGAAAGTCAATTGCTGGGCACGTTTGCTGGATGGGGATCACGCTTATAAACTGATCATGGACCAGTTGAGTCCTTATGATGACAATAAAAAAGCCGGCGGAACCTATCCCAATCTTTTCGATGCCCATCCGCCTTTTCAGATCGATGGTAATTTCGGATGCACAGCAGGCATTGCAGAGATGTTGCTGCAATCCCATGATGGAGCGATCCATCTGCTTCCGGCCTTACCGGCAGCATGGAAAAATGGAAGTATAAAAGGCCTTAAAGCGAGAGGAGGATTCGTGATCAATGTACGATGGGAATCCGGCAGGTTGAAGCAGTTGGATATTTATTCTAAACTTGGTGGAAATTGCCGTGTCAGAACCTATGAAGAAGTTTCGCTTAAGGGAGCAGAACAATCAGATCATGATTCAAACCAGGCTAACCAGAATCCATTTTTTGAAGTGTACAAGGTAAAAGACCCCCTGGTATCAAAAGAGGCCAGTGCCGGCATGCCATCATTAAAAAAAGTATATGAGTACGATCTGGCAACCGTACCCGGTAAAAGCTATTCTTTTACGTTTTGATTTAGGGTAATACGGTAAATTCACGGGGAATATTATTTACTCATCAAAAGGGAAATCAAGATGGAACAGTATGATATTGTGATCGTGGGCGCCGGACCCATTGGAATTGCAACGGGCATTGCCTGTAAAAAGCATAAGCTCTCGCATGTTGTGATCGATAAGGGGACCCTGGTGAATTCTGTATTCAATTATCCGCTCAACATGACATTTTTCTCTACGTCTGACCGGCTGGAGATCGGGGACGTACCATTTATATCGCACCAGCCCAAACCCACTCGCGATGAAGCTCTGGAATATTTCAGAAGGGTGGCGCAACATTGGAAGATCAACACCCGGTTATTCGAAAAAGTGGA
Organism: Sphingobacteriales bacterium; assembly: GCA_024640385.1. GTDB lineage: Bacteria > Bacteroidota > Bacteroidia > Chitinophagales > Chitinophagaceae > Pollutibacter. Next base: position 6,859 of record JAHEFC010000070.1, on the reverse strand, counting down.
GGCTGTTAATAAGAAAGAAGGAGGGTTTATGGTGCATACTTCTAAAAATGTTTACCAATGCAGGGCTGTAGTGTTGGCTACCGGATTTTATGATGTTCCCAATCTCCTGAATGTTACCGGGGAGGAATTACCTAAAGTGCATCACTACTATAAGGAGCCCCATTTATATTTTTCCCAGAAGCTGGTGGTGGTTGGCGCTGCCAATTCAGCAGTGGATGTGGCGCTGGAAACATTCAGGAAGGGTGCCGATGTGACCATGGTGATGAGAGAGAGCGCGATCCAGGATAATGTGAAATACTGGGTCAAACCTGATATCGAGAACCGCATTAAAGAAGGAACGATAAAGGCCTATTTCAACTCAGAGTTAAAGGCGATCAGGCTTGATGAGGTGGATATCCAGACGCCGGATGGTGTTATAACCACCATAAAGAATGATTTTGTACTGGCCATGACGGGTTATAAACCCGATTTCAGCTTCCTCAAAAGTATAGGGGTGGATATGGTGCTGAAAGAAGAAGCCCTGGTTCCCAGCCACAACCCTGATACCCTGGAGACCAATGTTCCGGGGGTTTATCTCGCCGGGGTGATCTGCGGGGGAACGGTTACCAATAAGTGGTTTATCGAGAACAGCCGGGTGCATGCGGACACTGTAGTAGACCAGATAAGGATGAAAATCAACTGATTACAGAGAGTCAGAACGGCAGAGAGCAAGAAAGATAGAATTCTGGCTCTATGTCTTGCCGACTCTCTGACTCTCTCTTCCTACGATAACTGACAATTTAGCACCTTCCCCTTGCCCGGCATGCATCTTGATAATTCCCTAGTATAAATTCTAGAAAATCATGGGAAAAATTATCGGAATCGACCTCGGAACTACCAACAGCTGCGTTGCAGTAATGGAAGGCAATGAACCGGTGGTTATTGCTAACGATGAAGGCCGCAGGACAACTCCGTCGGTGGTGGCATTCCTTAAAAATGGCGAGCGCAAGGTAGGGGACCCTGCCAAGCGTCAGGCTATTACCAACCCGGTAAATACCATCATGAGTGTGAAGCGTTTTATGGGCCGCAGGCATGATGAGGTTTCCGAGGAAATGCAACATTGGAGCTACAAAGTGGTAAAAGGTGACAATAATACAGTTCGTATTGACATAGACGGAAGAATGTACACTCCCCAGGAGATCAGTGCCATGATCCTTCAAAAAATGAAGAAAGTGGCAGAAGACTACCTGGGCCAGGAAGTTACAGAAGCAGTAGTTACAGTTCCTGCCTATTTCAACGACGCACAACGCCAGGCTACCAAGGAAGCTGGCGAGATCGCCGGCCTGAATGTAAGGCGTATCATTAACGAGCCTACAGCAGCTGCGCTGGCCTATGGCCTGGATAAGAAAATGCACGATTCAAAGATCGCCGTATTCGACCTCGGTGGTGGAACATTCGATATCTCCATCCTTGAACTGGGCGACGGTGTATTTGAAGTGAAATCCACCAATGGTGACACCCACCTCGGTGGTGACGACTTTGACAAAGTGATCATGGACTGGATCGCAGAAGAATTCAGGAAAGACGAGAACGTTGACCTGAGAAAAGACCCGATGGCTCTCCAGCGTCTGAAAGAAGCTGCAGAGAAAGCCAAGGTTGAACTTTCTTCTTCTTCAGAAACAGAGATCAATCTTCCTTATATCACAGCTATTGACGGTGTTCCTAAACACCTCGTGAAAAAACTGTCCAGGGCAAAATTTGAGCAGCTGGCCGATAATCTTTTTGCACGTTGCCTCAAGCCTTGTGAACTGGCATTGAAAGATGCGGGTATGAATGCCTCACAGATCGATGAAGTGATCCTGGTGGGTGGTTCAACAAGGATTCCGAAAGTGCAGGAAGTAGTTGAAAAATTCTTTGGTAAAAAACCGAACAAGAGCGTAAATCCGGATGAAGCGGTGGCAGTTGGTGCTGCTGTACAGGGTGCGGTACTTACCGGTGAGGTGAAAGATGTGCTCCTGCTCGACGTGACTCCG
>JAHEFC010000070.1:0-4837 GCA_024640385.1 Sphingobacteriales bacterium | reverse complement strand
ATCTGATAACCAGCCTGGTGTTCAGATCCATGTGCTGCAGGGAGAAAGGCCTATGGCAAGTCATAACAAGACACTGGGTATTTTCAACCTGGATAATATTCCACCGGCTCCACGTGGTGTGCCGCAGATCGAAGTGACTTTTGATATCGATGCAAACGGTATCCTTCACGTTAGTGCAAAAGATAAGGGCACTGGCAAAGAGCAGAAGATCAGGATCGAAGCTGGTAGCGGTTTGACCAAAGAGGAGATAGAGAAAATGAAAGCTGAAGCGAAGATGAATGAAGCCACAGATAAGGCAGAACGTGAAAAAGTAGACGCACTGAATGCTGCTGATGGTTTGATCTTCCAGACAGAGAAGCAATTGAAGGAATTCGGTGAAAAAGTTCCTGCTGATAAGAAAGGGCCTATTGAAGCTGCACTGAACAGTTTGAAAGAAGCCCATAAGCAACAGGACCTCGCAGCTGTTGAAACGCATACAAAAGCATTGAATGATGCATGGATGGCTGCAAGCTCTGAAATGTACAATGCTTCACAGGGCGGTGCTCCCGGTGCTGAACAACCTGGTGCAGGTGCTCAGCAGCAAAACGGACCATCTGAGAATGTGACCGATGCAGAGTTTGAGGAAGTGAAATAACAGGCCACTGTTACAGGTTACAGGTTGCAGGTTGCAGGTTACAGGTTACAGGTTGCAGGTTGCAGGTTGCAGGTTGCAGAATTCTTAAAATAATAATAAGGTTGTCATTCAATTGACAACCTTTTTTTATCTCCCACCTGCAACCTGCCACCTGTAACCTGTGCTTAAAGGATCTCGTTCCACGTATGATCTGCAAGCAACTGCACCTTGGCAACAAATCGTTTAAAGGGACCAGCTCCTCCGCCCCATTCTTTAGGAGAGACCATGGAGATCATCAGGGAGTCATCTTTCTTCTCATATAGGTAATATACCTGGCCGATCACCGGCTGGAAGTTCAGTTTTGCATTATAGATCATCATGGAAAGATCTTTCCGTTTCTGGATCTCCTGGGCCTGCAGGGCCAGCAGTTCGATCTGCTTCCGGATCTGGGACAACTGCATATTGGTCTGCTCTTCCATCGCAGTAAGGGCTTTGTGCCTGATCACTCCTTCTTCCGTAGGTTTGATCACCGCTCCCGATACCGAAGCGGAGTAGGGCAGTACACTCATTTGTTTATGATAGATCTCCCGGTTGGTATAGGTTGTTCCTTCAGTTGTGCTTCCCTGTGAGGTAACACTCAGGTAGCCGTTGGGCATGATCTCATGTACCACATGGAAATGTACCTGGCGGGCCCGGTAAAAATGGATCTCGAAACTGATGCCATCGGGGAAATTGACCTGTACTTCATCGGCAAAAGAATGATCATCGAAAGGATGAAGATCTCCATCTGCCATGATCTTATATTCAGCTGAAAATGCATGGTTCTCCAGGCTTACCCAGTTGTGATAGATGGTCATCTCATTCTTCTCGCTGTCTGCCTCAATCCGGTAAGTACCGCTTTTTGGCCTTTCGCCATATTCATAGCTGCATTTCTCGGGAAAAAGTTGCCAGGAGGCCAGGAAATTATAGGCTTTAAGCATGTTTCAAAGTAAAAAGTAAGAAGTTAAAAGTAAAAAATAGGGTCATTTGTTCAGTTAGCGCAGCTTTTTTTACTTTTTACTTTTTACTTTTAAATTATCTTTGCGCCCTATGACATTAGAGCATATTAAAGATATGAGGGACCGCGTTCTCGTCCTGAGGAGGTTTCTTTGACGTCGCCAACAGGCAACATAAGATAAACGAAGACAAGCAGCGTTCGCTTTCTCCCGGATTCTGGGATGATAATAAGCGGGCCACGGACATTCTCAAAAACATCAAGCTGAACGAATACTGGGTAAAGTTGTTCGACGACACTGAGCGTGCCGTGGAGGATTTTGCCGTATTGTTTGAATTCTGGAAAGAGGGTGAAGGTGATGAAGATGAAGTGAAAGCAGCCTACCAGCATGCTTTGACATGCATTGAAGAAGCTGAATTCAAAAGCACGCTCAATGAGCCGGAAGATGAATTGCCTGCAGTACTCCAGATCAATTCGGGTGCGGGTGGAACCGAGAGCCAGGATTGGGCCGAAATGCTTGCCCGTATGTATCGCATGTACGGACAGAAGCAGGGCTGGCAGGTGACTGAGCTCGACTGGCAGGATGGTGATGGAGCCGGGATCAAAACCTGTACGTTCCAGTTTGACGGGCCTTTTGCTTATGGCTTTTTGAAAGCTGAAAGCGGGGTACACAGGCTTGTCAGGATCTCGCCGTTTGACTCCAATGCAAGAAGGCATACTTCATTTGCTTCCGTTTATGTATACCCGCTGATCGATGATACAATAGAGATCGAAGTCAACCCTGCAGATATTGAATGGGCTTTTTTCCGCAGCGGCGGCTCCGGAGGACAGAACGTGAATAAAGTAGAAACGGCAGTGAGGCTTACGCATAAACCAACTGGTATCATTGTGGAATGCCAGCAGGCACGTACGCAGGGAGAGAACAGGGAGAAAGCCATGACCATGCTGAAGAGCCGGCTGTATGAAGAGGAAATGCGCAAACGCGAGGCGATCAAGAATGCGAATAATGCATCAAAGAAAAAGATCGAGTGGGGCAGCCAGATCAGGAGTTATGTGTTCCATCCATATAAAATGATCAAGGATCACCGCACAGATTATGAGGTGGGAAATGTGCAGCCGGTGATGGATGGTGAACTGGATGGTTTCATCAAGGCATACCTGATGATGGAGAAGGAGACTGAAGCAGGGTGATAAGTAAAAAGTAAAAAGTCAAAAGTAAAAAATGACTTTTGACTTTTGGGTTGCCCTGTTTTTAATTTTTACTTTTTAATTTTTAATTCATGAGCTATTTCAACTACCCATTGCCCGCCAACGAGCCAGTACTTTCCTATGCTCCCGGATCAGCTGAAAGAAAGAAATTGAAAGAAGTGCTTTTCAGGCTCAAGAACAGCACCATTGATGTACCGATGTATATCGGAGGCGAGGAAGTGAGAACAGGAAATACCCGGACCATAAATCCTCCGCATGAAAAAAACCATGTGCTTGGAACATATCATGAAGGCGATGCCTCCCATGTTGAAAATGCGATAGCCGCAGCATTGAAGGCCAGGCAATCCTGGGCCGACATGAGCTGGGAAAACAGGGCCAATATTTTTCTCAGGGCGGCAGACCTGATCGCAACCAAGTATCGCCCCTATATGAATGCCACTACTATGCTGGGGCAGAGCAAGAATGCTTTTCAGGCTGAGATCGATGCGGCCTGCGAGATCATTGACTTCCTCCGTTTCAATGTTCATTTCCTTTCTGAAATATACCGCCAGCAACCCATCAGTTCTGCGGGTATGCATAACCGTATGGAATACCGCCCGCTGGAAGGATTCGTACTGGCCATTACGCCTTTCAATTTTACAGCTATTGGAGGCAACCTGCCTACATCGGCTGCCATGTGCGGCAATGTAGTGGTGTGGAAACCTGCCCATAACCAGATCTATTCCGCCCAGCTCTTCATGCAGGCGCTGAAAGAAGCAGGACTGCCCGGTGGCGTTATCAATATGATCTATGTTGACGGACCAACACTGGGTAAGATATGTTTCTCACACAGGGAATTTGCCGGAGTGCATTTTACCGGGTCTACAGGTGTATTCAACCAGATGTGGAAAACAATAGGAGAGAACGTTGGCAACTACAGGTCTTATCCCAGGATCGTAGGTGAAACCGGCGGCAAGGATTTTGTGGTGGCCCATAAATCGGCCAATACCGATGTTGTTGTTACCGCGTTACTGCGGGGTGCATTTGAATACCAGGGCCAGAAATGTTCAGCGGCGTCGAGGGCATATATTCCGTCCAATCTTGCAGACCAGGTCAAAGCTAAACTGGTGGAAGGGGTGAAGAGTTTTAAAATGGGAACCGTGGAAGATTTCTCAAACTTCATCAATGCAGTGATAGATGAGAAAAGTTTCGATAAGATCAAAAATTATATAGATGGTGTGAAGGAAACTGACCAGGCATCCATCCTGGTTGGAGGGAATTGCGATAAATCGGTTGGATATTTTATCGAACCTACTGTGATCGAAGCAAAGGATCCCAAATACATCACTATGTGTGAAGAGATCTTCGGCCCGGTTCTTACCATCTATGTATACGATGCGGAGCAATTTGAACAGACCCTTGACCTGGTCAATGAAACTTCACCCTATGCACTCACGGGCGCAATCATCGCGCAAGACAGGGGTGCTGTGGAACTGGCTACAAAGAAGCTCGTGAATGCAGCGGGTAATTTTTATATCAACGATAAGCCTACCGGTGCCGTAGTGGGTCAGCAGCCTTTTGGCGGCGCCCGCGGAAGCGGAACCAATGACAAGGCGGGTTCTATATTGAACCTGTACAGGTGGCTGAGTGCAAGAACGATCAAGGAAACCTTTGTGCCACCAGTGGATTACCGTTATCCATTCATGCAGGAATCATAAAATCCATATTTTCGCTCAAACCCTTCCGTGGTAACCATACTTGATTCATATCATCTTAACCTGACTTTACACCGGCTGGCACACCAGTTGATCGAGAACCATTTCCCGTTTCAGGATACCTGCTTCATAGGTATGCAACCAAGGGGGATACCCGTCAGCGATCACCTGGTGAAATATATCAGGGAGTTATATCCTGACCTGCCTGTGAAATATGGCAAACTCGACATCACTTTTTACCGCGACGATATCAGGAAGGGCCTGCATGTACCTTTGGAAACCAGCCTTCCGTTCTCTATAGAAGGAAAGAAGATCGTGCTGATCGAT
>JAHEFC010000069.1:2529-12870 GCA_024640385.1 Sphingobacteriales bacterium | reverse complement strand
GAATTGGGTTCCTTGTTCTTCTTACCCAATTGCAGCCAGAGCCATGCAAACAAAGGTGCGAATGCAACAACAAAAAATGAATTGAGCGACTGGAACCAGGAAGGCGGAACGGAATAATTCAGAAAATCGATGCGGAGGTTCGTTTGTTCTGCTGCAAAAAACGACAGCGAGGCTCCCGCCTGTTCAAAGGCGCTCCAGAAAAAGATCACAAAGAACGATACTACAAAGATCGCGATGATCCTTTCCCTTTCTTCTTTTGTCAGTGACCTGTCTGCGAAGATCACGTAAAGGATCACCAGCGCGGCACCCAGCAGGAGAAAGCTGATATCAAAAATATCCTGGGCATGCATATATAATAAACCCATGGCTGCGAGACAGAGACCAACAATACTCAACATGGAAACAAGGGAGGTTGGATTTTTGATCGCTGAATTTGAATCGGCCATATGCTCAGGCGTAACACCGATGGGTTTATTGTTGGGATCAACAATGTATTTGTCCTGCAGCATCTTCATGGTTACCACACTGATCAGCATGCCGATACCTGCTGCAAGGAATGCCCATTTGAAATCCGCAGGGTCGCCTGTATTGCCTACCAATCCGCAGATGAAAGGCCCTATCATGCCTCCCACATTGATGCCCATATAGAATATCGTATAGGCTGAATCCGACCTTTTATCGTTTGGTGCGTATAGCTGGCCTACCAGTGAAGATATATTAGGCTTGAAGAATCCGTTACCTGCGATCATAATGCCCAGGCCAACATAGAATAGCATAGTTGATGTTTCAGGTGCAGATTTATACAGGCTGGCGCAGAAGAACAACACGAATTCGGCAAGTGCCATGATCAGTCCGCCGAGTACGATCGATCTTCTGTTTCCCCAGTACCTGTCGGCCATAAAACCTCCGATCAGCGGGGTGATGTATACCAGGCTTGTATATCCTCCGTATAGTTCTGATGCAAAAGGCTTAGAAAACATCAGGGCATCGGTCATGAAATAGATCAGGATGGCGCGCATCCCATAGTAATTGAACCTTTCCCACATTTCTGTTGCGAAAAGGACGTAAAGACCTCTGGGATGTTTCTGGGTTGAATCTGTTGTAGCCATTTTTGTTGTGTTGGCGGGCAAAATAGGTAAATTATAAAAATTTAACCCCTGAAAAAACGGAGAAATATATCTTCGTGCATATTTCGTTCAACCTATCCATGAAAACAAACAAGATTCCTTCATTATGAAACCAGTAAGAATTCTTCTCTTAGGATCAGGAGGCCGGGAACACGCATTGGCCTGGAAGATCAGCCAGAGCAGTTTGTGCGAAAAACTCTTCATAGCTCCCGGAAACGCAGGCACAGAGTCTTGCGGCGAGAATGTAAACATTTCTTATAACGATTTTCTTGCAGTACAGTCACTTTGTCTCAGGGAGCATATAGAACTTGTGATCGTAGGGCCTGAAGAGCCTCTGGTCAATGGTATTTACGATTATTTCAAATCAGATGCGGCACTAAGGAATATCGCGCTGATCGGACCTTCGAAATATGCTGCGCAGATGGAAGGAAGCAAGGCATTTGCCAAGGCTTTCATGCATCGGCACAACATCCCAACGGCCTCTTACCGCGAATTTGATCTTTCCAATTATGAAGAAGGGGTTGCTTATCTGCAGTCTCTTCCCATACCGATCGTATTAAAAGCAGATGGTCTCGCCGCCGGCAAGGGCGTTATCATTTGCCAGAACCATGTAGAGGCCATGGCCGAATTCGAGCTTATGATCCAGCAGTCCAAGTTCGGGGAGGCCGGTAAAAAAGTTGTGGTGGAGGAATTTCTCAAGGGGATTGAACTGAGCATGTTTGCTTTGGTTGACGGCAGATCATTCGTATTGCTGCCCGAGGCAAAAGACTATAAAAGGATAGGGGAGGGCGATACCGGGCTGAACACGGGTGGAATGGGTGCGGTAAGCCCAGTGCCATTTGCAGACGGACTATTCATGCAGAAAGTAAGGGAGAGGATCATTGAACCAACCGTGAAAGGGCTTCAGCAGGAGAAATTTGAATACATAGGATTTGTGTTCTTTGGCCTGATCAATGTCAACGGGGATCCGTATGTGATCGAATATAACTGCAGATTGGGAGACCCGGAAACGGAAGTAGTTATCCCCAGGCTGCAGAACGATATTGTTGAACTTTTCCTGGCGGCTTCTAAACAGCACTTATCTGACATCAAGGTCCGGATCGATCCCAGGGCAGCCGCTACCGTTGTTGCGGTAAGCGGAGGTTACCCCGGTAATTATGAAAAAGGTTTCGATATAGACGGCCTTGATATTTTGCAGGAAGATGACGTATTCATTTTTCATGCAGGAACAACAAGGCATAACGATGTTATTGTTACAAACGGGGGGCGGGTGCTCACCATCACATCTTTTGGAGACACTGTTTCAAAGGCAGCGAGAAGATCTTCAGAAATGATGGAGTTCCTGGATTTCCATGGAATTTATTACCGCAGGGATATCGGGTACGAATTCGCGTGAAGAAGAGACGCGGAGGGGGACACAGAGACGCAGAGTAAACCCGAAGATGGAGATCTCTCTGCGTCTCTGTGTCCCCCTCTGTGTCTCTGCGTTGTCCTCTGTGTCCCCCTCCGCGTCTCTGTATTTTCATATTTATTAACAGTTGTGCCAATAAATCGAGTTTGGCGTCGTTGTTTATTCGGATTATTTCATCAATTTTGCCTCCATTACATTCATGACTACCCAATATCATCTGTACAATGGGACTATTTAACTGGTTTACCCAAGACATTGCCATAGACCTGGGAACAGCCAACACACTTATCATACATAACGACGAGATTGTAGTAAACGAACCCTCTATAGTTGCTCTTGACAGGAACAACCCTAAGAATGTTCTTGCCGTGGGGAAGAAGGCTTTGATGATGCATGAAAAAACCCACGAGAGCATCCGCACCGTCAGGCCTTTGAAAGACGGTGTGATTGCCGATTTCAACGCTGCCGAGCTGATGATCCGGGAAATGATCAAGATGATCTACCCGAAAAAGCCGCTTTTCCCCCCAAGCTGGAGGATGATGATATGCATCCCGTCCAGCATCACAGAGGTGGAAAAAAGGGCGGTTCGTGACAGTGCAGAGCAGGCGGGTGCCAAAGAAGTTTATCTGCTGCATGAGCCCATGGCTGCCGCCTTGGGTATAGGCATAGATGTGGAGGAGCCTGTAGGCAACATGATCATTGATATCGGTGGTGGAACCACGGGTATTACCGTTATAGCCCTTGCGGGTATAGTTTGTGACCAGTCCATACGTATCGCTGGTGACGAATTTACGGCGGATATCATGGAAGCGTTAAGGCGCTACCATAGCCTCCTGATCGGAGAACGCACCGCTGAACAGATCAAAATTCAGATCGGTGCTGCCATGAAAGATCTGGAAACTCCCCCGGATGACATTCCTGTGAACGGCCGGGACCTGGTAACCGGTATCCCCAAACAGATCATGGTCAGCTTCCAGGAGATCGCCGAGGCACTGGATAAATCCATCTTCAAGATCGAAGAAGCTATTCTCAAAGCCCTGGAAACAACACCTCCGGAACTTGCGGCAGATATCTATCGCAGGGGTCTTTACCTGACAGGTGGTGGTGCATTGCTGAGAGGACTTGATAAAAGGCTTAGCCAGAAGATCAAACTTCCGGTACACGTGGCTGATGATCCGCTGAAAAGTGTGGTTCGTGGCACAGGCATTGCCCTGAAGAATTACTCGCGGTATCCTTTCGTGATGAGATAATTTAATGCGTAACGTTTTTCTTTTTATTGCCCGGTTCAGCAACCTGCTGTTCTTCCTGTTTTTGCAGGTCCTTGCCCTGAGCATGCTTTTTCGTTACAATAAATTCCACCAGGCCGCCTACATGAATGTGGCTAATGAAGTCACAGGCCGGTTTTACGTACGCTATAATAAGATAGAAACCTATTTCAGCCTGCAGAAAGAGAATGAAAGGCTACGGATGCAGAATGCTGATCTGCTCAATAAACTCAAAGCAGATTTTGCCGCCCCCGACAGTTCCATGCAGCTGGTCACAGATACATTCAGGGTGGATTCACTTGAACAGTACCGTAAATTTCTATACCTGCCTGCGAAGATCATAGGTAATGCTGTGGACGGTCAGAACAATTTCATCACCCTCCATCGCGGCTCTAAACAGGGTGTGGATGTGAATATGGCGGTCATCGGCCCTGAAGGAGTGATAGGGAAGATCGTGAACGTCAGTTCGAATATGTCGGTGGCCATGAGCCTGCTTCACAGGAAGAACAGTGTAGTGGCGCTTTTGAAAAAGGGCGGAGGATTCGGGGAAGTGACCTGGGATGGCAAGGATCCGCGTTTTGTGACACTCAGCAATATTCCCAGGACCATTAAAGTGGCAAAAGGAGATACCGTGGTAACCAGTTCCTATTCCGATATCTTTCCTCCAGGAAAAGTTGTAGGATATGTGGCGGAAGTGCGGGAGGACAAAAGCAGCAGCACCTATAGTCTTAAATTAAAAACAGCTACTGATTTCTATTCCGTGCAGCATGCCTATATCGTGAAGAATATTCAGAAGGCAGAAATGGATTCTCTCATGCAAAAAGTAAAGAAAGACTGATGAGCAACCTGGTAAGAAATATCATCCGTTTTGCTTTCTTCATCCTTTTCCAGGTGTTTGTGCTGGGCAAGATCCCCCCGCTTCACCAATTCATCGTTCCCTATCTCTATTTCCTGTTCATCCTCTGGCTTCCTTTCAAGATCACGAGGGGAGCCCTTACCCTGCTGGGTTTCCTTTTTGGCATGGCTCTCGACATGTTCACCAAAACACCCGGATTGCATGCTGCGGCCTGTACCCTGATCGCCTATATAAGGCCTTTCCTGATCAGCCTGCTCATGCCGAAAGAAGCCACGGAAATAGGCTATTCAGAGCCATCGATCACCAGTATGGGCTTTGTGCCCTATGCCGTATATGTACTGGTGCTGACCTTCCTGCATCATTCCTACCTCGTTTTCATGGAATGGCTTCATTTCGGAAACTTCCTTTATTTTATAGGCAAGGTATTTGCCACAACTGCCATCAGCCTTTTACTGATTCTGATAACTGAAATGCTGTTTGTAAGAAAAGCGAAGTACCGGACAAATGTTGCGTAGCAATTTAAAAGTGAAAATTAAAAGTATTTTGACTTTTTACTTTTTACTTTTGACTTTCCAAACATGCCTGTTTTTAATCAATCCCGTCAAACGGTAATACGTCTTATTTTCCTGTCAGTATTTGTCATACTGATCGCCAGGCTTTTTGTATTGCAATTGCTCTCTCCGCAATACAAGTTGCAGGCTCTGGATAATGCGGTTGAAAGAAAGACCATTTATCCTGACCGTGGGCTGATATTCGATCGTAATGGGAAACCCATTCTCGAGAATACGGTTACCCACGACCTGATGCTGGTACCTAACCAACTGAAAGGGATCGACACCTTGGGCCTTTGCCAGGCGCTGGGGATCGATTCTGCAGAATTCAGGCAGCGACTGATCACGGCCATCATCAGAAATGGAAGGTACAGACCCTCGGTATTTGAAGCCTCCCTCTCTATGGATAAGTTCGTTAAACTTCAGGAGAACATCTATCGCTTTGAGCCAGGCTTTTATTTGCAGGACAGGCCTATCCGCTCTTACCCCTATCGTGCAGCAGAGCATTTATTGGGTTATATCGGTGAAGTGGATTCCAATATACTCAGGAAAACGAATTATTTCTACCAGTTGGGTGATTATATGGGCCTCACAGGCATTGAAAGATATTATGAGAACATCCTGATGGGCCAACGGGGGGTACAATACAGGATCAAGGATAACAAGAACAGGTTGGTGGGAAATTATGAGAATGGTGCTTATGATACTGCTGCTATTGCAGGAAGGAATCTTCGCACATTCCTGGATATTGATGTGCAGATACTGGCTGAGAAATTCCTGGCTAATAAGCTCGGCGCTATCGTTGCCATTGAGCCAAAAACCGGAGGGATCATCGCCATGGCCAGCGGACCTACTTATGATCCCAACCTGCTGACAGGTTCCGAACGAAAAAGAAATTTCTCCTGGCTGCTCAGCGACACCGCCAAGCCATTGTTCAACCGTGCCATTAAAGGGCAGTACCCGCCGGGATCGACCATTAAACCTGCTCAGGCCCTTGTAGCGTTGGATGAAGGCGTGATCACTCCACGTTACGGGGTAGGCTGCAATGGTGCTTATTATGCCTGCCGCAGGCCGATCAAATGCACCGAGAAATGGACCGGCCATGCTGCGAACCTGAGGCTTGCCATTGCGCATTCATGCAATTCGTATTTTTCAAGTATATACAGGCTGGCCCTGGACAACAGGGCTTACAGGGATGTGGATGAAGGATATGCGCACTGGAGAAAGTATATGAATTCATTTGGTTTGGGAGTGAGGCTGGGCATTGATATACCCAGTGAAGATAAGGGCCTGATCGTGGATACATCTTATTATAATAAGCTGTATAATAATTCATGGAATTCCTGCACCAACGTATACAATGGCATTGGCCAGGGTGAGATGCAGGCCACTCCATTGCAGATGGCTAACCTGATGTGTATCATTGCCAACAAAGGATATTATTATACCCCGCATTTTGTTGACAGCATAGATGGAAGGTCAGAAGCTGATTCGATCCTGCAGCCTTTTCATGTAAGGCATGAAGTAACACATATACCTGACAGTATTTATCAGATCGTTCAACTGGGTATGCAGGATGTGATCGAAAATGGTACCGGGCGTATTGCCCGTATTGAAGGAATTTCGATAGCCGGAAAAACAGGTACTGCAGAGAACTATGGTAAGATCAATGGAAAGAGAGAAAAACTGGAAGATCATTCCTGGTTTGTATGTTTTGCTCCCAGGGAAAATCCAAAGATCGCCGTTGCGGTAATTGTTGAGAATGCCGGTTTTGGCGCCACCTGGGCCGGTCCAATTGCCCGGATGATCATGGAAAAATATCTCAACGATACCCTGAGCGAAAAAAGCAAACTGGATTCTGCCAGGATCGCTGAAAAGGAGATCATACTTCCGGTTGTCAAGCAAAAACGGATGAAACTGGATTCCATCAGAAGAGTGAAGATAGCCCTGGAAATGGGAGACAGTTCAGTTCTGCATAATTCCATTCCAGCCGCTCCGGATGCCCCTAAACTGGACAGGAATATTGAAAAGAGACCGAATACAGAACCTTCTTTGCCTCCAAAGAAAAAGCCTGACAGCATCAGGGCGATCACTATGTACCTTCGGAGAGATGATGATGAATTAACCAATAAGCTTGCCTGATTGAGAAACAATAATGAAATATCAAAAGGCATTGACTGGACACTGGTATTACTTTACCTGGTGCTTTCGGCGATAGGGATCATGAGCATATTCGCTGCAACTTACCGTAACGAGGATCTTATACCGGGGTTCCTGTCAATGAAAACAGATTACAGCAGGCAGCTTGTTTACCTTATGATCAGCCTGGTTCTGGGGACATTCATCCTGCTGACAGACAGTAAATTCTTCACTGCAACGGCAAACCTGTTTTATTTCAGCGGGCTCGTATTGTTGCTGCTGGTGTTTCCTTTTCACACAGAAGTGAAGGGAACCAAATCGATCATCAGGTTTGCCAGCTTCCAGCTTCAGCCTGCTGAGCTCTGTAAGATATTTGTAAACCTCGCCCTGGCGAAATACCTGTCGAGGATAGATACTGACTTCACCAGGCTCAGGTCGCAGCTGATCGCAGCCGCTATCGTGCTGATTCCGGCAATCATGTCAATATTGCAAAGTGAAACCGGGCTGGCCCTGGTCTATTTCTCCTTCTTCCTGGTGATGTACCGGGAAGGCCTCCCCAGTATTGTGCTGGTGGTTGGATTTTCACTGGCTGTGCTGGTGATCGCTACATTACTGCTTGAACCCAACCTGCTGGCGGTTTTGCTGACTGCCATTGCGTTGCTAACAGTATACCTTATGCGAAGGCAGGTCCGCAGGGACAAATCCTTACTGATAGGTATAGCTGCCGTCTGGTTTATTTGTGTGGGTATTCAGCGATTTGCGGTGCCCTTCTTTTTCAATAATGTATTGAAGCCCTACCAGGTGCAGAGGATATATGCAACGGTAGGCCGGGATTTTCCTGTTGACCCCGCCATAATGAGTGAAGAAGATATCCGCAAGATCGAGGATAAGAAAAAGGCCAGTTCATATAATGTAAAGCAAAGCAAGATCGCGATAGGCTCCGGCGGGTTCATTGGAAAGGGCCTGCTGAAAGGAACCCAGACGCGTTATGATTTTGTGCCGGAACAGCGAACTGATTTTATTTTCTGCACTATTGGAGAAGGCTTCGGCTTTGTTGGCAGTACTATCTTATTACTGCTATACCTGGTACTTCTTTTCCGGATCATCATTGTTGCCGAACGGCAGCGAAGCACATTCAGTCGGTGCTATGCCTATGGCGTGGCCGCCGTGCTTTTTTTCCATGTGGCCATTAATGTTGGCATGACCGTGGGCCTGGTGCCGGTGATCGGTATTCCCCTGCCTTTTCTCAGTTATGGCGGCACCGCCCTCATTACTTTCACGGTGTTATTGTTTGTGCTGATCCGGTTAGATGCGGACAGGCAAATGGTACTTCGTTAGCAGGTTGCAGGCTACAGGTTGCAGGTTGCACTGGAACCTGTAACCTGTAACCTGCAACCTGCGAAAGCAACCTGTATCTTTGAGAAATGAAAATAATTCCGCTTTCCGAGGGAACATTTACCATTGACCAGACCAAGCGTTTCATTCCTTTCGATACCGAGAAACACGTGTTGAGCAACCGGCCCTCGGGCAGTTTGCTGGTTGAAATACAACCTTTCGTTGTGATCACTGAACAGGATGTGATCTTACTCGATACAGGCCTTGGCTTCAATAATAAAGATGGCAACCTGCAGATCCATCAGAACCTGATCGATAACGATATCAATCCCCTGGATGTTACCAAAGTGCTGTTGAGTCATTTGCACAAAGATCATGCAGGTGGTGCAGGGATAGAGAATCAATTGCAGCACCAGTACCATGTGAGTTTTCCCAACGCCAGTTACTATGTGCAGAAGAAAGAACTGGAGTATGCTATTGAAAAAGGTGCACCTTCTTTTGTTCCTGCAGAACTTGAAGTTTTCAGGAATATGGAAAAACTGGTGCTGTTGGACGGTGATGGCGACATCGAAGGATCAATACGTTATGCTCTGAGCGGGGGACATAGTCCCTTTCACCAGGTCTTTTGGATAGAAGAAGCCGGCGAAACAGTATTTTTTGGCGGAGACGAAGCACCACAATTACACCAGATGAAAAGCCGTTTTATAGCTAAGTATGATCACGATGGCAAAAGGGCCATGGAGCTCAGGCAGAAATGGTGGCAGGAGGGTAAAGGCTGGACATTTTTGTTTTATCACGATATCAAAACACCCTACCTAAAACACAGCTAGTCAATGAAGCTTCATTTGACGATATGTTGTATTGTTTTGTTTTTGTACACTGATGCCTGGTCACAAGACAGCATAAGGACCCAGGCAAAGGAAAAGAATGCAAAAATTGTTTTTCTGCTTGACGTAAGTAACAGTATGGGAAGGGACAACAAGATGCTGTTACTGAAAAAATCAACAGAAGAATTGTTGAAACTGCTCGACAAACAAGATCAGATCAGCCTGCTGAGTTTTGGAACCCAGGTCAACACATTATATAAAACCACTGCTTATTCAGGGCCCGACTCACTGCTTAAGATCATCTCGAAAGTGAAATCCACGGCGTCTTCCACCAATATCAATGGCGCTATCTATGATGCGTATGATATACTGCTTCAAAAAACAAAAAAAGAAACCCGGTCAAAAATTTATAATCCGGCTGCCTATGTAAAACATGTACTGCTGGTTACTGACGGCTTATTTGAATTGAACCCGTACACCAAGCAACTGGTTTGCGATAACCCTGGCATTGAATTGACTTGCGTGATCGTTGGAAGGGGGCTGGAAGCTGACAAAGCCGTCACTTATGTGAGGGAAGAATTGCAGTTGAGGGTGATTACCCTGGTAGACGAAGAAAAAGATGTAAAAAAGCTGGCTGACCTATTCGGGGACAGGTGAGAAACAAAAAAGGCTAGCCCTAGAAAGAGCCAGCCGTTGCTAACCTATGAAAAACACCAAGTTAAAAATACATTTTTTTGAATAATGTGCGCTTTTGAATTGTATTTTTTCTGTCACGTTTGTGAATTTTTTTTGACAGAAATCAATTCTGCTTATTCTGCTGCCTTTTTTGC
>JAHEFC010000069.1:0-2519 GCA_024640385.1 Sphingobacteriales bacterium | reverse complement strand
TACCATATCCCGGAACCGGCCTTCTGCCTCAAAAAGCTGGTTGGTTCGTTCGGGATTTAAAATTTTAGAAAAGTCGGTCTTGTATTTTTTACGGATATCAAGCATTTGCTGTTGCTTTTCCAACACATCGCCGTCTTTACCGCTTTTCATTGCCGTCATCATTTCATCCTGGTATTTATTATACACCGGCCAGAATTTTTCAGATTCAGCGGGTGTGATATTCAATTCCCTGGTCAGGTAAGCGATCTGCAGACTTTTCAAACGGTCTTCCCTGCCCATTCCGGCACCCTGACCTTGTCCTTTTCCCGGGCCCGGGCCCTGCCCCTGTTGAGCAAAACTTAGTAATGGGAGCGATAAAAGTATATAAAGTATAATTTTTTTCATATTATTATTTTAGTTCATGTTTTCGATTTGGAATGTAGGGTTCTCGTTGATGAATTGCTGGAGTTCGGACTCACTGATCTCGTTCATGATGGCATCAAGATCTGCTTCCTGAACTCCTGCCAGCGAAATTGGTTCGATCTGAATAGGCTCAGGCGTGGCTTCCAGGTAACTGCTGATCTCAGTTTCACTGAGTGTTGGCAGCTCAGCACTGATACTGAAGGAAACTGCTTTCAGGCCTTCGCTGTTATTATTGCTATTTATAATATAAAACCAGCTGAAAAAGCCGAGGACGGCAGTTATAGCTGCGGCTGCCCACCATATCCGGAGCCTGGAAGTTTTGTGCATTACAACAACCTTGGCCGGTGCCTGTTCCATCTGAGGTTCCAACTGCGAAAAATAGCCTTCAGGCACAGTAAAAGGTGTTTTCCTGTTCAGTGAAGCCAGCAAAGGCGAGATCATTTCAAGTTCTGAATCCACATCCAGATCTTCAGTTTCCCTGATCTTTTCCATCATTTTCAAAGGAAATTCATCAAAATATCCATCGGGTACGGTAAAAACGGGCTTAAAGGGGAGTTCAGCAACAGTTTTGCTGATGTCAGATAATTCAGATGATATGTCTTTCCTGGTTGACATGGTTAATGATTAGACAATTAGCAGGTTTCGGGGTTTAATGATTGAGTATGAAATCCTCAATTTTTTTAACGGCATGGTGGTAGCTGGCTTTCAGGGCGCCTTCGGAGGTTTCCAGTACTTTGCTCATTTCTTCATAACTCATTTCATCATAATATCTAAGACTGAAAACGATCTTCTGTTTTTCCGGGAGTTTCTGTATGGCGAGCTGCAGTTTCCATTCCAGTTTCGAGGCGTCAAAATCTTTGTCGGCCACCAGTTTTTCCGAAAGAGCTGACGACACGTCGTCGTAGCTTACGGATGATTTCTTCTTTTCCTGTTCCAGGAAGGTGATCGATTCATTAGTAGCGATCCGGTAGAGCCAGGTGTAGAGGCGGGCGTCTTCCCTGAAATTATCAAGTCCTTTCCAGACCTTGATAAACACATTCTGCAACACATCATTGGCGTTTTCGTGGTCCACCACCATGCGCCTGATATGCCAGTAGAGTTTTTCCTGGTATTTCTTTACAAGCAGGGTATAGCCTTTTTCTTTCGTGGAAGATTCACGAAACAGGCTCAGTAATTCGTTATCGTCGGGGAAATTAGCCACCGGCTAAGCTTGCATGCCCTATTTCCTGTTACGGACTTTTTCTGCCGCAGCCAGGATGTCTGGGGTATCCAGTCCGTATTTTTTAAGTAGTTCGGTGGGTTTACCGCTTTCGCCGAAAGTGTCGTTTGTGCCTACCATTTCAATAGGTACGGGACAATGTTTGGCTGCCACCTGGGCTATGCTGTCGCCCAAACCGCCGATCACATTGTGTTCCTCAACCGTGACGGCACAGCCTGTTTTCTTCAGCGATCTGATCACGGCTTCCTCATCCAGAGGCTTGATGGTATGGATGTTGAACAGGTCAACTTTCAGTCCTTTTTCTTCCAGGAGTTTCCCGGCTTCAATGGCTTTCCACACCATATGACCACAGGCGAAAATGCTTACATCAGATCCCTCTGCAAATTGCTGAGCCTTGCCAATTTGAAATGGCTCTTCAGCATTAGTAAAAATGGGCCATACGGGCCTGCCGAAACGCAGGTAAACGGGACCCTCAAAAGAAGCAATGGCTTTGGTTGCGGCCTTTGTCTGGTTATAATCGCAGGGCACTATAACGGTCATGCCCGGAAGCATTTTCATCAGTCCGATATCTTCAAGGATCTGGTGTGTTGCACCATCTTCTCCCAGGGTAAGTCCGGCATGTGAAGCACAGATCTTAACGTTCTTGCCAGAGTAGGCAATAGACTGGCGGATCTGGTCGTACACACGACCTGTAGAGAAGTTTGCGAAAGTAGTAGTGTATGGGATCTTTCCTCCAATGGTGAGACCCGCTGCGATACCCATCATGTTCGCTTCGGCAATACCCACCTGGAAAAATCTTTCAGGAAAAGCTTTTATAAATGCATTCAGTTTGAGAGAGCCTGCAAGATCTGCAGTAAGAGCTACCACATTAGGATTCTCTTTTGCTATCTCATAAATA
>JAHEFC010000068.1 GCA_024640385.1 Sphingobacteriales bacterium | reverse complement strand
CTGAAATGCAGTCGCGTGTGAAGTTTTATGGGTCGGCCATGAATGAGGGGGATCAGTATTATTATACACAAAGGGGGTACCAGTATGCAGGATGGTATGATTATAAGAGTGGCAATTATGGCCAGGCTGTACAGAATTACAACATAGCCCTTCATCTGAATAATAAAGACAGGTCATTGGATTCCCGGAGAAATAATGCGCTGATCTATAAGAACATGGGACTGATATACAAGGAGCAGGGAAAAACTAGTGAGGCGTTACAGTCATTTTCATCATCTGAAGCTATTTATGACTCGGTAAGTGACAAGAAGGAAAAAGCGTATATATGGAATGAAGTTGGGGTGGTGTATTATAATGCCGGTAATTACACTGAAGCCGTCAACTGGTTTGAGAAAGCTGGGGAATTATCCAGGGAACTCGGCCAGTATGATAATCAGGGTTATGCTTTAAGTATGAAAGCAAATTGTTACTGGAATTTCAATAAGATTGATTCAGCCATTTTACTACACAAGGAAGCAATAAACATCAGGAGAAATGTCAACCCCCTTGGTGTAGCGTATTCCTGGGACCAGCTTGGCGAACTCTACCAGGTGAATGCATTTAAAACTTACGCACTGGCCGCCTTTGATTCCTCACGTGCCATTTATGAACAGCAGAAGGATTCAGTAAGGTTGCAGGAAAATTATATTCATGTTGGATTGGTTTATCACAATGATGAGAACTTCAGGAAAGCGATAAGTTATTTTGAGAAGGCAGTTGGAAGTAATTCAAAGAATTCATCCACAGCATTGTTTGATCTCGGACTGTCCTGGAGTGAGCTGGATAAATCAAAATCGATCGGGTACCTAAACAGGGCTGAAACTGCATGTGACAGCTCGAAAGACCTGGTATTGCAGTATAAGGTCTTATATAACCTTACTCATATTTATTACAGAAATTCAGATTTTGCAAAAGGTGATATCACTTTGCGCAAGATGGAGAAACTCATAAAGGAGATAGGAACGCCTGTCAGATCGGCAATGGTCCATACACTTCGGGGTCTGAAGTATGTATATAAGAGCATGTTGGATTCTGCTTTGTATGCTTATGAAGAGGCATTCCGTATTTATGATACGGCCAGCAAACTTGATGCTGTCAGTGTACTTGCACATAAAAGCAACATATATATTTCTAAAGGCGATTTTGAGGAGGCTTTGGGAGCTACTAAACTGGCTTTGAAATATTCACAGGAAGCCGGAAGCCCTATAGGCAAAGGCATGAGTTATGGACAGTTCGGCTTTATTTATGGAGAACTGGGAGAGCTGGACAAGGGCCTTATGGCTATTGATTCTGCATTGGTCATTTACAAGAGCTCCGGCAATAATTTAAGGTCTGCATCCACGCTTAATAGCAGGGGCATGCTGCATAAGGTAAAAGGTGAGTATAAAAAGGCTCTGGAAGATATTTTTTATGCCGACAGTGTGTATGTGGCAGAGGGTGTTGAATCTTTCCGTAGTGGCAGCCTGAATGATGCAGCCACGGTATATATGGCCCAGGCTGATTATACAAAAGGAATCGAGTATCTCGTGGAATCGGAGAAGTATTTACTTGGTGAAGACAAGGGAGAAGTATTTATGATCAATCGGGTCAACCTGGCTGAATGTTATTATAAGCAGAAAAAATACAAAGAGGCGCTCAATATCCTGAACAACAATTACCCCGAAACCCTCAAACGCAAGTTCAACCGTGTTGCCGTAAGTATGGCAAATATCCTTGGTGATATTTACTTTGAACAGGGCGATCTTGTCAGAGCAAGGATTTATCAGAAGGAGGCCTATGATCTCAGCTTAAAAAGTGGATCAGCACGGGAAATGATCGATGCTTTGGTCTACCTGGGGAAGATCGATCTACAGGAATTGAAGATAGATTCTGCGGAGAAAAGGATCAGGCAATCATTACTGCTGGGCAGAGAGCGTGGGCTCACCGGAAGTTTGTGGGAAGCCTACTATGAATTGGGAATGGTATTTTATGTGCAGAAGAAATATGATTCGGCAATAGTTTATTTCAGGTCAGCAGTTGATATCGTTGAGCAGCTGGCAGGCAATATCTATGGCGGTGAAGAAGCGCGTAAAATGTATTCTTCGGATCCCCGCAAGGTGGACCTGTACAACAAGATCATTGCGTCCTTTGTGGCGATAAAAGATCCGGCAAAGGCCTCGGAGTATGCGTTAAGAAATTCGATCACGGCGCTGAACTCGAAGTATGGCAAGGACCTTGGTTTTGCCGATTCCACGTTGAAGGCAGACCTGGCCCGGGCAGAGGAGATACAGCGTCAGATCAGTGCGGTGGACGTATCCATAGCCAAAGCGGATACGAAGGAGAAGAAGGAAGCCCTTATCCAGACCAGGCGGATCCTGGAAGAAGGTTACCAGAACTTCATGGATGAACGGAAAGAGAAGTACAAGGATTTTGATAAGTACCTGAAGGGTGGCGTGAACCCGGAAGACCTGTCCAATTACAAAGGGGGCTTGCCGGATGATATGGCAGTGATCTCCTATATCATCAACGACAGCCTGCTGTATAAGTTTGTAGTGACCAACAGCACGCTGGAGATCGTAACCACCGCTTTGACCGAAGACATCAATGTACAGGTGAATGAGTTCATCAGTGCACTGACCTCGCCGGACTCGGGTACGGGCACGGGCTCGTTGAAGGTGCGTGCTGATTTTGCAGACAAGAAGAAGACATCTAAGAAATCGTTCCCGGAGATATCGGAGAAGCTGTATAATATCCTGATCGCGGACCTTCTTCCGGTGATCGGGGACAAGAAGAAATTGTGCATCATTCCTTCCGGGAAGCTGAGCAATATTCCTTTCCAGTGTTTGGGCAGGAAAGGGGTGGAGAAGTTCCGGTTCCTGCTGGAAGACTACCGGGTGTTCTATGCGAACCGGCTGGATATGTTCCGTTCGAAGGATGCGTCGGACAGGAATATCAGCAATATGGCGGCGTTCGGGAACCCGGATAAGTCGCTGGAGTTTGCGAAGAAGGAGGTGCTGGATATCCAGAAGGTCTCCCATGCTAAACTGGTATATGTGGAAGGGGAAGCCACAGAGCTGAAGGCGAAAGAATCGCTGGTACAGAACAAATATGTTCATTTTGCCACCCATGGCACACTGGATTATGTAAAACCTAAACAATCTTATCTTACGTTTACGGTAACGCCCGGTGTGGGTGACGATGGGAGGCTGACGATCGCAGAGATCGACAGCATCAAAACGGGCAGCGAGTATGCGGAGTTGGTTACGTTATCAGCCTGTGAAACGGCCCGGCCCCTGGCGATATCCGAGGACTGGTATGTATCGCCGGCAAATTCATTTTTGAGGAAGAAGTTCAAGACGGTGGTGGCATCGTTGTGGAAGGTGAACGACGAGGCCACGGGTAAGCTGATGAGTGAGTTTTACCGGAACCTGGAGAAGATGGACAAGGTGGATGCGTTGCGTCAGGCACAGGAAACGGTGAGCAGTGACCCCAGGTATACGCACCCGTACTACTGGGGGGGATTTGTTTTATATGGTGACTGGAGATGAAAAAACCTGAAATACTTAAATACGATGAAAATGAAAAAGTACATTCTTCTTGTTCCTGTTCTTGTATTATCCCTTTCCGTTCTGGCGCAACCACGGAAAGGAGATCTCAAAGCAGTCAAGCCTTCTGTCAAATGTGGCGTAGTAACAGCAAATGCACTGACCAAGGCTATTGATACTTCTGAATCCCGCGGAGTTGCCGATAACTATTACCTCTGGGATAATCAAAGCACGCTTATAGTAAAGTTCCAACCCGGTGGCAGCGAAAGGATGCGTGATATGGTTAAACAGATCGTCAGGGAATGGGAGCAATATTCAAGTCTGAAATTTCAATTTGTTGACGACAATGCAGGCAAGAGCAATATTCGTGTTCAGCTGGGTCAGGGTCAGGGCCATAATTCTTACATAGGCACTTACAACAACCTGATCTCACAAACTGACCGTACCATGAATCTTGACACTACCGATTTTGTAGACTGGGGTTATTATGTGAGTGAAGCCAAGAAGAATGGCACTGATTTTTCTAAAATGACCCAGGATCAGATCAATGATTTCCTGGGTTCAGTGCTGGCAAAGCCGAACCTCAAAATTAATGCATCAGGCATGAAAGGAACTGTGCTGCATGAATTCGGTCATGCTATTGGCCTGCTCCATGAGCAGAGTTATCCTGGCGGCATTAAGTGGAAAAAGACAGATGAGGTATATGAATGGTATCAGAAAACTCAGGGATGGGATAAAGAAAAAGTGGATGCCCAGGTGTTCAATGTCAGTGATGTTTTCTATACGAACGGGACAACGTATGACCCCAAGTCTATTATGCAATACCCTGTTGAAGCATGGCAGACCACTGACGGGTTTGCCATAGGTTCCAACAATGATTTGTCTACAGGCGACAAGACCCTGGTAAGCGCTCTATATCCCAAAGATAAAACGGTATCGGACAGAGAAGTTCCCAGGGTTAAAGTATCCAATCTGACAAAACTGGATATCTATACAAACACTACCCGTGGCGGCCTGGTCATTTATCCTTCTTTTGAGATCGAAACCAATTCTAAACTTGGGCAGGTATACTATGTTGCCAGGCTGGTGACTGAAGATGGATATTATCTGAAAGATAACGATGACAAGTATAACTGGGGCGGCTTTGTAGCAACTTATGTTAAAGCTATTCTTACGCCCAATGCTAAAGGCAGTTATAACAAAACAGCTACAAGGAACCTGGAACTATTCCTTCCTTTCTCTGAGATCCCTGCGCTGAATGGTAAAAGGGTCAGTGTTGAATTTACAGTAATGCTGGACGACCAGGTGAATGGTCAGTATGATAAGCTGATGTATTATGCGGCCACAACTCCCTTGAGTTTGCCAACAAAATAGTACGTTAAGTAAATAAATAGCGGATGCCTCCTGTTGTTAACGGGAGGCATTTGTTTTTTTGCTGAATTGATATTAGGTTAAATTGCTTTCTTATGCGTATGAGAAATATGATAGTAACAATATGCCTGCCGCTCTGCCTGTTTGCGCAGAAGAAGAAACCTGCGGTTGATCCGTTTGGTAAAAACAAATCAGCAGCTGCCAGTGAGATCCAGCAGCATTATGATCATTACAAGGATATTGCCCTGAAGATCTGGGACTATGCGGAACTGGGATATAAAGAGGAGAAAAGTACAGCGCTGTTGCAGAAGGAACTTAAAGACAATGGCTTTGAAGTGCAGGCCGGCGTAGCAGGCATTCCTACAGCTTTTGTTGCAACATACGGATCGGGGTCCCCGGTGATCGGGATACTTGCCGAATATGATGCGTTGCCAGGCATTACCCAGGAAGCTGTCCCTGAAAGAAAAGAGGCAGTGGGGAAAAAGGCAGGTCAAGCCTGTGGTCATCATTTGTTCGGTGCGGGATCAGTGGCTGCGGGGATCGCTATTAAAAATCAGATCCAGGCCAATGGTTGGAAGGGAACCATAAAGGTTTACGGTTGTCCTGCTGAAGAAGGGGGAAGTGGCAAGGTATATATGACCAGGGAAGGTTTGTTCAATGGAGTTGATGTGGTGTTGCACTGGCATCCTGATGACAGGAATGCTGTCAATTTAAATGGTGCGCTGGCCAATAAATCTGCTAAATTCAGATTCTACGGGTTATCCGCGCATGCTGCCATGGCACCTGAACTGGGGCGTTCGGCGTTGGATGCTGTTGAAGCCATGGACATGATGGTGAACATGATGCGCGAGCATATACCTTCTGATACCAGGATACATTATGTGATCACCAGTGGCGGTAAGGCGCCCAATGTGGTCCCGGATTTTGCGGAAGTATATTATTATGTGCGTCATCCGGATAAGGTTCAGGTAGTGAATATTTTTGACCGTGTTGTAAAGGCTGCAGAGGGAGCTGCACTGGGTACAGGCACCACTATGAAGTATGAGGTCATTGGCGGCACACATGATCTTTTATTGATTGATACGCTTAATGTTGCAGCGCAAAAAGAACTTGAGCGCACAGGAGGGGTGAGCCTTTCACCGTCAGAGTTGGAATTTGGCAGGAAAATTCAGTCGACCTTTAATTACAAAGCCCCGGACATTCTGGCCTCTTCAAAAGTCAATCCTTATGAAGTGCAAACAGATCCGCCAGGTTCCACAGATGTAGGTGACGTGAGTTATAATGTGCCAACTGTTGGGTTAAGAATAGCAACTTGGATACCCGGCACACCTGCACATAGCTGGCAGGCCGTAGCTTGCGGGGGCACCGAGATTGGAACTAAAGGCATGATAGTGGCTGCAAAGGCCCTGTCAAATCTGGGTATCGAGCTACTGCATAATCCGAAGCTGATCGAAGCTGCTAAAAATGAATTCACACGGAAGAAGGGCGACTATCAATATAAAGCCTTATTGGGCGACAGGGCGCCGGCGCTGAATTACAGGGACGGGTTATAGGAAATGTGGGGAATGTGATCAATGTGATAAATGTGGGAATTCTACATTACTTACATTTTTCTTCTATAGACTTCTTTCCCGTCAACGATCGTTCTCATCACCTTCACATCTTTTATGGTTTTCGGGTCGATCTTCAACAGGTTTTTGTCAAGCACTGTAAGATCTGCTAACATGCCGGTTTTGATCTTACCGAGCTTGTCTTCAGTGAAGGATCCATAGGCATTTGCCCATGTATAATTTCTCAATGCCTGTTCTACACTGATCCGCTGTTCGGCAATCCATCCGTTTGGATTTTTGCCATCACCGGTTTGGCGGGTAACTGCAGCCTGTATGCCAAGGAGTGGTGACAGGGGTGCCACGGTCCAGTCAGAACCAAAACTCACTGTAGCTCCGTGATCAAGCAATGATTTAAAGGCATAAGTGCCCTTCAGTCTTTTTTCATCCAGCCTTTTGTAGGCCCAGTTGCCATCGTCCACAAGATGATAGGGTTGCATGCTTGCGATCACTTTAAGTTTGGCAAACATTGAAATGGCATTTTCTGTTAGATGTTGTGCATGTTCGATCCGGAAACGGTGATCCTTTCCGGGATTGTTTTGCTCTGTAGTTTCGAATACTGAAAGTATGAAATCATTGGCACGGTCCCCGATAGCATGCACAGCTACGTGAAGTCCGGCAGCATCGGCTGCCAGCACCCAGCGGCGCAGATCGGCAGTATCAGCGACAGTTAAACCTGAAGTGTTTGGTGCATCAAGGTATGGTTGATAGAACCATGCTGTAGTGGACCCCAACGATCCATCCACAAATCCTTTTAATCCGCCCCAATGCAACATATCATCTCCCCTGCCATTGGTTTTCACATATTCATCCAGCTTCTTCCAGTCTTTCAGCGGAACAGATGCATAGATGCGGCAAAGCATTTTACTATTCGCCCTGGCTTTTCGGTATGTTGCCAGCTCTGGCCATCCTCCGTAAGATCCCATATCGTGCACGGTAGTAACTCCATTTTCAACGGCATGTGTTGAAGCCTGGAGAAAATATTCTTCATACTGATTTTCTGATGGTGGGGGAATGTTTTTATCTACCAATGCAAATGCTTCATCTTTAATAATGCCTGTAGGTTCGCCTTTTGCATCGTGTACGATCTCGCCGCCGGGAGGTGTCTTTGTGTTTCGGTCAATTCTGGACATTTCCAGGGCTTTGGAATTCGCCAGGGCCATATGGCCATCATAACGCATGATGAAAATGGGATGTGCACCGCTGACAGAATCTATCCAGTTTTTGGTGGGTAGCTCTCCACCCCATGCTTCATGATCCCAATCACCTCCAAGTATCCAGTAATCCCCTGGGTGGGACTTGCAGAACTCCGCCAGTGTATTGATGAATTCCTGTTTCGTTTTTGCGTTTTTGAGCTGAACGCTTGACAATCCATAACCGCCCATAAGAAAATGCACATGATTATCCTGGAATCCGGGGATGATCATTTGTCCCTTCAGATCTATTATTTCCCCGGAAATGTTTTCGGCCTTGTCTCCCACGTAAACGATCTGATTCCCTTTTATCGCAACCACTGAAGCCGATGGAAGTGCAGAGTCGCCAGTCCATATTTCTGCATTTGTGTAGACAAGGTCTGCATCGATCTTATTGGTGCAGGAAAATGCCATACAGGCGATGAATAAGATAGTGAAGAGGATCTTTGGCATGCATTAGTTTTTTGAAGACAATTCGGTGGACCAAGTTACTATATCTTTGGATAAGACAATTATAGCAGGTTGCAGGTTGCAGGTTGCAGGTTGCAGGTTGCAGGTTGCAGGAATTGATGAGCCTATAAAGTTCGATGAATGAAGTATTTGTTTTCATTTTTTTTTCTGCTTTACTGGTATTCTTCTTTTTCACAGAACCTTACTCCCCGCGAAGGATTTGTAAAGGTGGAAGGCGGGAAGGTCTGGTTTAAGATCGTAGGTGAAGGAAAAAGAACCCCACTTCTTTTGATACATGGAGGTCCCGGGAGCTCTAGCTGCAAAGGGATGCCCGCCTATTCAAGGCTTTCAGATGAGAGACCGGTAATTTTTTATGATCAGCTGGGTACGGGAAATTCTGAACGGGTATGGGATACTGCATTATGGAAGCCCTCCAGGTTTGCAGATGAGATAGACAGTTTGCGGAAAGCACTGGGCTTGAAAGAGCTCCATATCCTGGGACATTCCTGGGGTGGTACGGTCTTGATCGAATACCTGTCTAAAAATCCAAGCGGTGTTAAGTCGGCCATTTTTGCTGCTCCCCTGATCAGTACTTCAACATGGATCAGCGACGCAAAGATCCTGGTGTCACAAATGCCAAGGTCCCTGCAGGATACCATAAAGAAATACGAACGTATCAGGGATTACGAAGCCGCTTCTTATGTTTCTGCCACAGATTCTTTTTATGCAAGGTACCTTTACAGGAAGGGTGATCCTCTATGCGTAACAGGCGGACCGGAAAATGACTCTGTATATAATTACATGTGGGGACCTACCGAATTCACCGCAACAGGAACGCTGAAAAATTACGACAGAACCAGGGACCTGGAAAAATTAAACCTTCCCGTTCTTTTCATTGCTGGCCAATATGATGAGGCAAGACCTGAAACAATGAAGAAATTCCAGGCTAAAGTGAAGGGGTCAAAGCTGGTCATCATTCCTGATTCGGGGCATGGATTGTATCGAGATCAACCCAATTTGTATAATGAAGCATTAAGGAGATTCCTGAATAACCAATATTAAGTTCAGGTTGCAGGTTCCAGGATTATTGGTGCCACCTGCCACCTGCAACCTGCAACCTGCAACCTGAATCAATAGTCTCCCGCTTCCGGCTTCATCATTGGGAACAAGAGTACATCCTGTATGCTTGGTGAGTTGGTCATCATCATACATATCCTGTCGATACCGAATCCGATACCCGCAGTTGGAGGCATACCGTATTCCAGGGCACGGAGGAAATCATAGTCAATGAACATTGCTTCATCGTCACCCCGCTCCATCAGCTTCACCTGCTCTTCAAAACGTTCGCGCTGATCAATGGGATCGTTCAGTTCACTGTAGGCATTTGCGATCTCCTTGCCGTTCACCATGAGTTCAAAACGTTCCACCAGTCCGGCTTTACTACGGTGCTTCTTGGTAAGCGGACTCATCTCAACCGGGTAGTCGATGATGAAAGTAGGCTGTATATAATGATGTTCACATTTTTCGGAAAAGATCTCATCAATGAGTTTACCCTTGCCCATGGTAGCGTCTACCGCAATATGCAGTTGCCTGCAAACATCACGCAGTCCGGCTTCGTCCAGCTCACTGATATCGAATCCCGTATGTTCTTTGATGGCATCGAACATGGTGATGCGCTTATAGGGCGCTTTGAAATCTATCGGTTTCCCATCCACTTCGGCAATACTGGTGCCGTTCACTGCCATGGCGGCACGTTCCAGCATCTGCTCGGTGGTTTCCATCATCCATAAATAATCCTTGTAAGCCACATAGAATTCCAGCACGGTAAATTCAGGATTATGAGTACGGTCCATGCCCTCATTCCTGAAATTCCGCGAGAATTCGTATACCCAGTCGAACCCGCCTACGATCAGTCTTTTCAGGTAGAGCTCGTTGGCGATACGGAGGTACATGGGAATATCAAGTGCATTATGATGCGTGGTGAAAGGCCTGGCTGCTGCGCCACCTGGTATGCTTTGCAATACCGGGGTATCCACTTCTATGGCTCCTTTCTCATTGAGGAAGTCACGGATGGCATTGATCATTTTTGTTCTCTTCAGGAATGTCTCCTTCACCTGCGGGTTGATCACGAGGTCAGCATAACGCTGGCGGTATTTGAATTCGGGATCGGTAACGGCATCAAAGGTTTCGCCTTCTTTCTCCTTGACTACCGGCAACGGTTTCAGTGATTTGGTAAGCATCACCAATTCCTGCACATGCACAGATGTTTCACCGGTTTTGGTGGTGAACACATATCCCTTCACCCCAACGATGTCGCCGATGTCCGTAAGCGATTTCCAAACCTTGTCGTAGAGGGTCTTATCTTCTCCGGCAGCAATATCATCCCTTCTCACATAGATCTGGATCTTACCTGTGCTATCCTGCAGCACGGCAAAGCTGGCCTTGCCCATATCACGGACGGACATGATCCTCCCGGCAAGGCATACGGTGGCGAAATCAGCTTTGTTTTCTTCGCCTTTATAGTTCTCTTTTATGAATGCCGCCGTGGTGTTGACGGGGTAAAGTGCTGCGGGATAGGCATTTATGCCTAAAGATTCCAGTTCTTTCAGTTTTTCTCTCCGGATCACTTCCTGCTCAGATAAATGTTGGATCTGCATGTTTTTGCTCCTCAATTGAGATGCAAAAATAAGGGAAAACCCTATTGGGAGCCTTTAGGTAGAGTTGTCAGTTTGGCGGCAGGTGGTTATATTTAGAATAACCAATCTCTAATAGCCCGGTTAACCAACTCTAACGCGATTCTATGATGTCAAAAGCAAATTTTGTCAAGGACTGTCAGCGAATATGGCTTTCCATATTATGCTTATTTGTGGTAGCGGCTGCACATGCACAGTCTGCGGCAGAGAAGGGATTTCCTTTTATCACCAACTATACCTCCAAGGTGTTTAATGCACTTCCTCAAACCTGGGCGGTGATAGAAGACAAGCGGGGCATCATGTATTTTGGTGCGCAGAATTGCATACTGGAATATGATGGTGTAGCATGGCGAAGGGTAGTGTTCGAGGGAGCTCCTCCGCCGGTAGTAAGGGCACTTGCTTCGGATTCAAATGGAAGGATCTATTATGGGTCAGTTGGAGATATAGGTTATTTGACCACTGATCAGTTCGGTAAAACAAAGGCGGTATCCCTTTTAAATCTGATCCCGGCGCAATACCGGAATTTTTTTGATGTATGGTCGATACGGGTTGGCAATGACGGGATATATTTTCAGGCGCGGGAATACATATTCAGGATCGATGAAAAGCAGCAGGTGAAAGTTTTCACCCCAAAATCCTTGTTCTCCTTCGGATTTTATCTTGATGGCGATTATTATGCTCATGAACTTGGTGTAGGCATGCAGAAACTGGTGAACGACCAGTTCGTTTTAATACCAGGAAGCGAGTTGATCAAGAAAGAAAGGATCAGGTTAATGTTGCCTTATGGGACATCATCCGGAGGGCTGAAGCAATATCTGATCGGAACATTTTACAGCGGACTTTATCTGTACGACGGCAAAAGCATAGTCCCTTTTAAAACGGAAGCAGATAACATCATTAAAACTGCGATGTTATATGGAGGTATAGTTTTGCCTGATGGTAATTATGGCCTGGCCACTACGGGCAAAGGCGTATTGATCATGGATAAGAACGGCAAACTGATCCAGATCATTAACAGGGATGTGGGATTGCAGGATGAGTCCATCTATAATATGTATTACAGTAAGGATGGAACGCTTTGGATGGCGCTTGATAATGGAATTTCGAAGCTGGAAACCAATTCGCCATTTACCAGGTTTACCAATCAATCCGGCATCAACACGTCAACGCTTAACCTGACCAGGTTTGAGGGAAAATTGTACCTGGGCACCAACAACGGTTTACTTGAATTTGATGATAAGAAAGCGATGTTTTTTCCCAATAGAGTGGTACAGCCCAACCAGATCTTTTATTTGTCGAAATCGGATGGAGAGCTGTTGGTTCCCAGCAATGGTTTGTATTCGATCAGGAACGGTATAACCAGGAAGGTGACATCAAGTGAGAGCAATTTGATCGGGATGTTCAAGTCGGTTTCTCATCCGGGTGTATTATATGCGGGATCGTCCCTCGGTGTTGAAGTGTTCTATCGGAGTAAAAAAGGTGACTGGGAACATATTGGACGCATTCCCGGAATGACAGATCAGTTCTGGACCTTTAATGAAACCAGCAATGGTCGTTTATGGGCTGGAACTCAGAACCAGGCTGCCTATTTGATTACACCCAATTTTGATGCCGACGGCAGGCCTTTGCTGGAGAAGTATACTTCTAAGAGATATGGGGCCGAATATGGCCTTGTCAATGGTGTAGGACAGGTGAATGAAATGTTTGGTGATACCTGGTTTGTTGCCGACACTGTCTTTTACCGGTTTGATGAAAAGAAAGAACGATTTTATCCTGATTCAAGTTTAGGAGTGCAGGTACATGGCGGTGGTAACAGCGAAGGAGATATTACCAAAGATCACCAGGGTCGTTATTGGGTAAGATGGTCCAAGGAAACGATGTTGGTGACAAAAGGTGCTGATGGTAAGTTGATCATTGACAGAAAACCATTCTTGCCAATCAACGATCTTACATTCAGTAAGATCGTTCCGGATGATAATGGCATTGTCTGGATATGTACCACAGATGGTTTGATCCGGTATGATGAGAAACTG
>JAHEFC010000360.1 GCA_024640385.1 Sphingobacteriales bacterium | reverse complement strand
ACCCGGAATTTAAAATCCCTGTCTGCCGGCAGGCAGGCGTAATCCGGAATTATTTATTCTGAATCACTCCGGGAGTCTCGGGCACCGCCGGCAGTGGATTCTTGAAAGAACGCTCGATATTATCCAGATAATCTTTCAAGCCAAATGCCATACGCATTTCCTGGAAAACGCCCTTTTGCTTGTTGCTTAAGTTATCGGCCTTGTTTTCGAGAATATCCTGAACAGCCTGCCGCATTTCCGGGACAGACATATTCCCCAGATAGGCATAATAGGCAAGTTGCTCATCCAGGTCTTTTCTTACCCGGGTACCGATTTTTGTACCCAATTGCTGATCATCCGCTTTGTAAGCTGCTTCCGCCAACTGTACACTCACCATATTGTGCTGGTTGCCCCTGCTTACCAGGCCGTATGGCATATTTTCCTCCAGCATGCCCTGGTCAACTTTATTCAGCAGTTTCTTGGCGTCTTCTTTTTTACCTTGGCTGGCCAGGTTGTTTGCCGCTTCGGCATAGGCCTGTCGGATGCTGATCAGGTGCCTCCTGTTTTCTTCATCAAAATACACGCCCTTGGTCTGGGCATTGCCGAATGCAAATTTGGTCATCAATACATTCTTTGTCCATTCACCGTTCACTGTATTATTCTGATTCAGTTCAACAGGAACCAGTCTGTACGACATACCATCCGACCTTAGATATTTGTCAAAGCCCATTCCCTGTGAGCCGGGAGATGTGAAATAGATCGGGCGCTTCCATTTGTTGGCGGCGATCACATTCAAAACGGCCATATCATTTTTCATGAGAATGTTCTTGCCGATCTCAAAACGCAGTTCGCTGACTACACTGTCGCCCTCAGCTACTGTGCCATTTGATCTCACGGTATTGATATCTACGGGAACACTGACTTTCTTGACCGGGAAATAATTGATGTTTGTACCATCGGTCATGGGAACCTGGTTGTTTGGATCATCACTGCCTACAAAATCCTTCATGAGGCTGTACAGGTCAACATACCTGTTCTGGTCAGACAGTCCCGGCTTTTCATAATACCTGATGAAATCCCTTTTACTGCCTTCGATCTGATCTGGTGTCCAGATCACGTCGATAGGATCACTTTCATTTACTTTATACCTGAGCTGGTTGATATACCAGTCGATGCCCAGGAGGCTGTAATTGATCACCCTGACGTCTCTCCTGATCCCTTCTACTTCCTGTGCATACCAGAGAGGGTAAGTATCATTGTCGCCGTAGGTGAACAAGATGGCATTGGGGGC
The DNA here is from genome assembly GCA_024640385.1 of Sphingobacteriales bacterium. Lineage (GTDB taxonomy): Bacteria > Bacteroidota > Bacteroidia > Chitinophagales > Chitinophagaceae > Pollutibacter. The sequence continues at coordinate 3,240 of JAHEFC010000360.1, read as the reverse complement.
ACAGCTTTCCAGGTAATCTTTTGCCAGGTCGCGCGCAAGAACTTTCTTGCTTCGATCGTGATCGTCCCATTCCTGGGATGCCATTAATACCGGCACAGCAAGGATACACAATGCACCGGCAGCGTAGTTGGACACTGAACCGGGAATGAATTTCTGCAACCATTCTTTGACCTGCATAACGCCAAGACCAATCCAGATAGCAAAAGCATAAAATGAACCCACGTAGGCATAATCCCGTTCACGCGGTTGGTTACCCGCCTGGTTCAGGTAGAACACGATGGCAAGGCCGGTGAAGAAGAATAACAGGAAGGTCACCAGGAAGTCCTGCTGGTCTTTTTTGTACTGGTAAAAGATACCTATCAATCCAAGTATAAGCGGAAGCGCAAAGAGTTTATTCTTCGCTTTATTTTTTTGAAGCGTTTCGGGTAGTTTGTCCTGGTTGCCCAGCAATGAATTATCCACGAATGAAACGCCGGTGATGGTATTGCCGTCCCGCACATTCCCGAAGCCCTGCAGGTCGTTTTGTTTACCTACAAAGTTCCAGCCGAAATAGCGCAAGTACATCCAGCCGAGCTGGTAAGTGACAGCCCATCGTATATTATCCACCTGGGTGGGTTTTTGTCCTTCTTCGAGGTTGAGCCATCTTTTATAAAAATCTGCATGCCCCTGATCGTTACTGGCATCCCAGACCCTGGGCAATAACATCATGTCGTCAGCCGCATATTTAGGTACGGCGTCGTTGCCGGCGAGTATATACTTGTCTTTGCCTTTTACGTATTTCTTTTCGCCATCTTCATAATCTTCAGGCGTTGCTGTGAATACCTGTCCATAGATCAACGGGAAATCGCCATATTGTTCGCGGCCAAGATAGCCTACAAGGCTCATCGGGTTGTCCACATTATACATGTCCACAGCAGGGTCAGAATTAGACCTGATCATTGTGGTAACGTACGTTGAATAGCCCAGGAGCATGAAGGCAAAGCACCACATGGCGAGTTTCAGGAAGTATGGGTTCCTTTTAAGGATCACATAACCATAATTAGCCAGGGCGAAGGCTGCGCCACCTGCGAGCAAGGTTTTAAATACCAAGCCTGCAACAGATCCGCCACCAATGAAGGGATAAGAAACGGTGAATATCATGAGAAAGAGCCATATCCCGAATTTAGTAGTGGAGATCTTGTCTGAATTGGAGATCCTGATACCATACCATATCAGCACTGCAAGCAGTACGAAATAAAATATGAAACCCGAGAAGAAAGGCATACCCAGGTCGTTCACAAAAAAGATATCGAATTTTCCAGCTCCTTTAACGGTGTACTGGATCACGAATTTCTGGGTGATGCCGGTAACTGCGCAACCTATTACGAAAGCCCAGAAAGTACCCCAGGCAGTAACCTTGTAGCGTTTGAAATAGTAGATCATCACGATGGCCGGGATGGTCAGGAGGTTCAGCAGGTGGACGCCAATTGAAAGGCCCATCATAAAGAAGATCAGGATGATCCACTTATCGGCCCCCTGTTCATTAGCTGAGTGCTCCCATTTGAGCATCATCCAGAACACCAGGGCAGTAAATAAAGACGAAAGTGCATAAACCTCACCTTCAACAGCACTATACCAGAATGAATCACTAAAAGTATAGGCAAGGCCACCCACAACACCGGCAGCCATTACAGTGAAGATCTGTTGGCCGCTGAGTTCATTGGTTTCTTTGTGGAATATTTTCCGCGCAAAATGGGTGATGGTCCAGAACAGGAAAAGAATGGTGAATCCGCTGGCCAGTGCGCTCATCACGTTGACGGCTTTTGCAGCAGTCAGCGGATCGTTGCCGAAGGCGATAATAAATACCCTGCCCAACAGCACAAAAAGAGGAGCTCCGGGCGGGTGGGGGATCTGGACTTTGAAACAGCTCGAAACGAATTCGCCGCAATCCCAAAGACTGCCTCCTGCCTCTGCGGTCAGAATATAAACTGTAGACGCGATGGCCCAAACGATCCAGCCAGTGATGTTATTGATTCTCTTAAAACTCATACGGTTTCCGGGATTTAAAAAAGACTGGCAAACCTAAGGGAAATTTACCGATGGGCAAAGGCGAAAAGGATTTGCGGATTGGCGAATTACCGGATTGACGGATTTTTAACTTTTAATCCGCTAATTCGCTAATTCGTGAATCCGCCAATTATTCAAACAGCACCCTTACCGTCTGATAATAGAGCCTGCTCTGCAGGTACTGGGATTGCGAAACTGATTTCTCTGAATAACCCTGGAGTCCGAACAGGCCTGCCGCATTGCCCTTATTGATAGCGATCTCCAGGTAGCCGGCAGAATTGAACAGGGCCAGTTTTTCTCCTTCATTCACATCCGCATAGGTTTCGCTGATCTGGTCAATTACTTCATCCCGCTTGAATACGATCTTGAAACTTCTCCCTTTTCGCTGTTCTTCGAAGTCTTCCCGGGTGATATTGACGATCACGTTCTCGAAATGATCTATAAAGATGATCTGGCCCTCTATATAATTGTTCCCAAGCAGTGGTTTAAGCGGGTTTTTCACCTGTATGGAATGGCCTGGGTCGCCGAGCTTGGCCATGGGTTGCCCCGAAAGAAGGTCAGTGAAAACCTGGGCCAGCACTTTGGCGCAGTAGAGTGTGTTTCGGTTCTGGGTTTTGTCCAGCGGTATCCCAATAACTTCTTCAGGCAGGCCTTCCAGGATCATGGTTAACAGGCCATTATCAGCAATGCCTATATACTGGGTTCCATATTTGGCCAGCAAAAGGTGTTCTGGTTTGGTATGGAATAAATTCATCAGGATCATGTGAAAGCTCTCATCCGGAAAATTCCTGATCGCATTTCTGCATACATAGGCAGCCTGGGAATAATTGAAAGGTGTGAGTTCGTGACTGATATCAACAATATGGAAAGCGTCATTCACCTGTAAGATGTGCCCTTTTACAGCGCCCACCAGGAAATCCTTATGACCAATATCCGATGTTAGCGTTAAAATAGGCATATGAAGAAATGTGAAGAATATGGTGATTGTGGGAATGTGACAGGTTGCAATGATCTGTTTGGTAAAAATATGCAGTAATTGTCAATATCACGAGCTTATCACTTTCGATATGGTGCAATGTTTATTTGACCAGTTTCCCACCTTTAAAGAAGAAGTTCCTGACCATCTTATCAGTCAGTGAGGGGAAGAATTTGTTCATGAATATGGTGCGTTTACCCGTAAAGGTTAGCACCAGG